>CAZRIR010000072.1:0-8969 GCA_964600195.1 uncultured archaeon
ATTTCATTATTTATTGCTATAAGTCTTTCATTTCTCAAAGGGTTTGAATTTTTATTACAAATTCTTCCACTTATTGCGATATTATTAGTCGCATCCATCCCATTAGCATTACCTACCATGTTTACGATTAGCATGGCATTAGGATCTTTAAAATTGTCAAAAAAAGGTGTATTGATAACGAGATTAGATGCAACTGAAGATGCTTCGACGATGGATATTGTATGTGTGGATAAAACAGGTACTTTGACTATAAATAAACTATCTATAGTAAAAATTTTACCAAACCCAGGATTTAATGAAAAAGATGTCTTATTCTATGGTGCTTTAGCATCTCAAGAAGCAAATTATGATCCAATTGATACTGCTTTTATTTCAATGGCAAAAGAAAGAAATATAGATATTGATGATTGCGAACAGTTATATTTTATACCATTTGATCCATCGACTAGAAAAACAGAAGCATTAATTAGAATGGGCACCAATGAATTTTATGTTACTAAAGGTGCTTTAAATGTCATTCAAAATTTAGTTCAAGGTGATCTAAATGAAGTGGAGACTATATCTAACGAAATTAATTCCTATTTATTAAAAGGATATAGATGTCTTGCTGTCGCTTATGGTATTCAAAAAAACAGTTTTAAAACTGTGGGATACATACTATTATATGATAAAATTCGAGATAATGTACCTCAGTTAATCAATAACTTAAAAGACTTAGGACTTTCTCTAAAAATTTTAACAGGGGATGCCTTGCCAATAGCAAAAGAAATTGCTAAGGAGCTTAATTTAGGTAACAATATAACTAAAATCACAGAATTGAATGATAAATTACCGGTTGAAAAGAGAAGAAAAATTATTGAAAAAACCGTAGGATTTGCTGAAATTTATCCTGAAGACAAATATTTAATTGTAAAAGATTTGCAAGAAACAAATCATGTTGTCGGCATGACGGGAGATGGTATAAATGATGCTCCAGCGTTAAAACAAGCAGAAGTTGGTATTGCAGTAAAAAATGCTACGGATATTGCAAAAAAATCATCAAGTGTTGTACTAACTAATGATGGATTAGAAGGAATTATCGATTTGATAATTGTGGGAAGAAAAATTTATCAAAGAATTGCTACTTGGATTATAAATAAAATGACTAAGACTTTTAATGGAGTTTTGTTTATCATTCTTGCTTTTTTGATATTCGGAATTTATATTGTTTCCTCATTAGATATTATAATTCTTTTATTTTTAACGGATTATGTTACATTAGCTCTTTCAACTGACAATGTTCGTCATTCAAAAAAGCCAGAGAATTCGAATATAAATGGAATTGTAAAGTTAGGTATAATTTTAGGAATTATGATGGTTATTGAAGGAATGATGTTAGTTCTAATTGGAAATTTTTTTTGGGGTATATTGGGAAGTATAAATTTATTACATTCTTTTGTCTTTGTATTTTTAGTATTTTCAGGATATTTTACAGTGCTCATTGTTAGAGAAAGAAAACATTTTTGGAGCTCAAAACCAAGTAAATTTTTGGCAATTGCAATAATTTTAAATGGTTTTATTGTCATTTTGATTTCATCATTAGGATTTCTTGGAAATGCACCACTTTCTTTAAATATAATTTTCTTTATTGTAGGATACACTTTTATAACATGTCTTTTATTGAATGATATTGTTAAATTTTTTTACTTGAAAAGATTAAATATAATAACATAGAGTATTTTAATAAGCCAGCAGGGTGTATATCCCCATTTATAATTTTAAGAGGAGAATTATAAATAAATGTGAAATAATATCAATCCTATGGACTTTTTCACACATTTTTTAGTTGCAGTACTTGTAGGTAATCTCTTAATCAAGGAATTAAACTTTCAATACGTAATATTTATAGGGATATTGGCAATATTTCCTGATTTAGACATTTTTATCGAACCTCTTAAAAAAGTGTGGCATACGTATTACATTTTACATCGAGGTGCCTCACATTCCTATTTTACGGGAATCTTTATATCTGCTATTGCCGCAGGAATTTTTTCTATTATTACAGGGAATTTTTTCTTTGAAGCATGGCTTGTAGGTTACTTGGCATTTAGTTTGCATGTAACACTTGATTTTCTCACAACTTCTAAAGTACCAGCTTTTTTTCCGTTTAAACGAAAAGAATATCGGTTAATTTTGGAACGTGCCGTGAATCCATTCGTAATGCTTCCCTCAATTGTATTATTTGTTTTTTTTGGAATTCGGGTTTTTTATTTGCCCTTAGCATTTTTATTTGATAATTATGCTAATTTTTACTTAGGAGCTTATTTAACCTATTTTTTATATAGATTGTTTCTCAAACTTAGAATTCAAAGTCTTTTACCTGAAACACATCATTATATCCCGGGAACCCTTCCATATGTTTATCTTATTTATGAAAAGTATAATATTGATAACATGAAAATATATTTGCTGCAGAAAAATAGAATTTTTTCCTCAAAAAAGCAAAAATTGTTTGACATTCACGTATCTGAAAACTCAGAGAACATGAAATTTTTTAATAAATCAATGGAAGAAAGTAAAAAATATAGATTTTTTTCAAAATGGGAAGCGCTTATTCCTATTTTTAAGGAAAATGATAATAAAATTTTTGTTACTTTAGTATTGGCAGAAAGTTTGTCAAGAAAACGTTGTTATCAATTGATATTATCTTTTGATAAAAACTCTGGAAATCTTATTAACGAAATTGATGGATTTTTTCTACTATCGGATAATTTCCCGGTTATTCAAACTTAAAAGTAAAAAGGTTCTTACTCTGAAAACATAATTAAAAATTGTATACCATACTTTTTTATCCTTATTATTGAATATATTTATTTTAGTATTTGCGTTGTGTTTATTTTTATTTAGTTTATTTATAATTCCTAGACTAAGAATTATTAAATAAAAAATCCTAAAAAGAGCATATACATTCAATAAAGTTAATTTTTAGTAAAAATTAAATTTTATTCAACGTATAAATAGCTTATTTGTAAAAATAAATAAGTTTAGTAGATAAATTTTTAAAAAACAGTCAAAAGGTAATGGATCACGGTTACTTGGTTAGATCTTATTTTTAATGGGATAATTGTAGCAAGTATTGTTTTTGCAATCTTAATTATTTATCGAATTGTCATGTATATTATTCGTCGTGAAGGGAGAAAACAAAGAATCCCACTTGAAGCGATGAATGGTATTAAAATTCTTGTACGCCTGATCGCCGTTTTATTGATAATTATTGCTCTACTTAATTATATTCCCGGATTTACCTCATATCTGCTTACTATTTCTTCAATTACGGGAATTATTGTAGGTTTTGCTTCCACCCAAGTTGTTAGTCAAATTGTAGCGGGCATCTATTTACTCACTTCAAGACCTTTAAAAGTAAATGATTTAGTTAGGATTAGTGGAAATGATGGTCTAATAATAGAGGTTGGTCTTAATTTTACTACCATGCAAAAATTTAATGGTTCAATTGTTAAAATACCGAATAAAACTATTATAGATACCGAGATTCGCAAATATACGACAAGAATAACCCCTGAGATTGCGGATGAAATTAATAATTTAAATAATCAGAACAATTTAGAATTAGAGGAAAATAATACCCTAAATAAGTCTAAAAAAATAAAATTAAGTGATTTTAAAAATATTATTTTGGATTCGGAAATCATTAGATATACTTTCGAGATTGCTGTCGATTTAGATAAAGTACCAGATAAGGTGGTTGATGCTGTAAATATAATTTGTGATAAGCATTCAAAAATTTACCAATATCGGCCTCAATTTATTTTAACATATATTTATTGGCGAGCTCATTTCCGATTTAAAATTTTTTGCCAAAATCCTTATATTATAATTAAAAATCAATCTCATTTCATTAATGATTTGATGGTTGCAATTTACGGAGGTGAATAAGACGATTTATTCAATTTTTCAGGGTTCCAGTACAAACTTGTTAGATGACATTCTTGGTTTTTTAGGATATATTAATTTAGCAGGTTGGATGATTCCAATCATGGGGTTGATAATATTAGGAGTTTGTATCACAATAATCATTATAATTTATAAGATTATTTTTAGAATGATCAATAAGAGAATAAGTTTACAGGGTTCCACTCCAGAGGTTTATAATGGACTAAAATTCATCACACGGTTTATCATAGGAATTATAATAATCATATTAATAATGAATTTTCTCAAAATTGATTCGAGTTATTTATTAATTATATCTGGTATCATTATTAGTGCTATTGCTTTTGCGTCCATGAATGCTATTACTAATTTTATTTCAGGAATATGGATACTACTAGTACGTCCATTTATTGTTGGAGATTATATTAATGTGAATGGAGTTGATGGTTTAGTTACAGAAATTTCACTTAATTATACAAGGTTAAAACATGTCGATGAAACGATTTCTTTAATCCCTAACTCAAATTGTATAAATACGAGTATCATAAATCACACGATTACTAAAAAATGGTTAGAACAACATGCGAAACGTTTGAATCAAACAAAACAAATAGCTGAAACAATTTTAGATGAAGGGGATAAGGATATTTTCAAAATAATAAGAGATATTGATGAAGAATTAAACCTAATTCAGGATATCTTAAGATCAATGAACATTACTGAAAAAAACTATTTCATTAAATCTAAAAATAACAAAAATGAGAAAAAAAAATACTCAACCTACGTGCAAAAGAATAAAATGGTCCGTTATGTCTTGGAATTAAATTTAGATAAGAGAGTTAAACGAAATGATAAACTTTTAGAAGAAGTTTGCAAAAAATGGTCAGAATTTTTTTTATTTAAACCTTTTTGGAAACTAGAAGGTGCGGATTTTTATGCATATTATAGATTTATCCTCATAACTCCTGACCCCGAATTAATTATCAAATATCTTGGACGATTTATTGAAGATATTTACAAAGCAATTTATACGGAAACATAAAATAAAATTAAATTTTAGAAAACAAATAATAATCAAATTAGAAGAATTTTTAAAATGGTGTTATGAATGAAAATTAATGTTTTTTTAACAAATGTAGTGAGTAATGCCTTAAAATTTTCAGACATACATAAAAAAATATTAGAAGAGAATCTTCCTGAAGTTGAGGTTACTGTTTGTAATAATGTGACATCTTTTAAGGAAAATTTAGGGAATACTGATATTGCCCTGGTGTGGTATTTCAGTTCAAATTGGTTTAAAAAAGCTCCTAATCTAAAATGGATCGCCATTCCTGCAGCGGGAACCGATTACATGGATATTAACGTTCCTGAAAATATAAAATTTACAAATAGTTCGTTTCATGGAGAGATCATCGCAGAAACGGTCCTTGGAGTCATGTTGGGTTTTTCTAGAAAACTTTTTTGGATAAGTACACATCAAGATGAATTTCATTGGCCAAAAAAACAATATGATAACATGGTTACTACATTGAAGGGAACTCACCTGGTAATTCTTGGATATGGTCATATTGGAACTCACATTGCAAAGGTTGCTAAACCCTTTGGTGTAAAAATAACAGGAGTAAAGCGTACATTGATTGATAAACCTGATTTTTTTGAAAAATCAGATAAAATAATTACAGTTGATGATTTAGATTCTATTTTACCAGAGGTAGACCACTTAGTAATAGTTTTGCCGAGAAATAAATCAACAGATAACATAATCAATGCAAAACGATTATCTCTTCTTCCCGAAACGGCCTATTTATATAATGTCGGTCGCGGCAACGCTGTAGATGAAGAGGCTCTCATAAATGCTCTTAATCAGAATGAGCTAAATGGGGCATATCTTGATGTATTTCAAAATGAACCCCTCGATAAAAATTCTCCATTGAGAAAATGCCCTAATATTTTAATGACACCCCACAGTTCTGCAATTGCACCAAACATGTTAAATTTGTTTTTGGAAGAATTCATACAAAAATATAAAGAATGGACTACTCAATAGTATCTTTTCATAGGCTTCATTTAATTTAATTCTTCAAATAGATCCATCTAAACTTCATCTTAGATACTAAAAGATTATAATAATTTTTAGTACTTGAGAATAATGAGATAAAATGTTATAAAGTATCAAATATCATGTAAGAGTAGGGGAGTCCGAATATCAATTCCATATTTATTACACACGTCTAGTACAGCTTTATGTAATTCAGAGTCGATTTTCGGAAAATTTCTTATATCAGATATAAAAACATATAAGGTATATTCAACAGCATAATTTTGGAACTCTGTAATCCACACGTAGGGCACAGGATCTTTTAACACTTCTGGAATCATTTCTGGAACTTCTAAAAGTGCATTTTCAATTTTTAACCGATCTTCTTTAAAACTTGGAGTAATAGAAACGTGTCTTCGAATTATTTTATCTTTTCCTAAATTTATTATTTCTTGGTTCATTAATTGTTGGTTAGGTACAGATATATGAATTTTATCGAGTGTTTCCAATATCGTATATATTAGTTTAATTTCGATAATATCAGCTACTTGTTCTTTAAAAAGGATTCTATCTCCTATAGAAAATGGTCTACTTATCATAATTATGATACCTGCAATCATATTTCCGATCGTGCTCATTGATGCAAAACCAATAACGGTTCCTCCCATAACCGTGATTAATGCAGTGACAATACCTAAATTTTGTATAAATTGCATGAGTATAACTGATAAAGTTATCAAATAAATAAGATATTTTAAAAGGGATGCAATGTTTATCGCGGTATTATGATCCATTCTTCCACTTTTAGCTATTTTTAAAAATTGCCTTTTGATAAATAGACTGATGATATATCCAACAATCACCGCACCAGCCGAAATTAATATTGGAATGAGATTTGTAAAAAACCAGCTAAAGATTAAACCAATTATATCTTCTTGAAATATCATTGATAAGTTCCTATTTTAAAAATAAAAAATGATATAATGAAAATTGTTTTCAAAAAATAAGAATTTTTATTTTAATTATTTATCTCTTTTAAATCATAACCATTCTCTACGAAATTTTTAACTAGAATTCATTATCCAATGCAACTTAAATAAATCTACCTCTAAATATAAAAAAAAATTTATAGATGATCTTTATCTTATTTCAATAAAGTACTATTCTTATTAACTTTTATCAATTTTCTCTATAAAATTATTACAAACACTTCAAGAAGGGTTAATTATAGTAATTATATTATTATTAAGTGATATATTTCCATCAATAATATTAAAACCTGCCCTATCCAAATATATTCCATAATCACATAGTACCAAATTATATTATTGATAGTTAATAATTAGTTAAATTTGAATGAATTAAAAAAATAAAAAAACTAAACAGTTTCTAACAGATGCAGGATTAACATTATACAGTGAGAGAATAATCAAAATTTTTTGTTTGATGTATGACCAAAAACGTATAATTATGAATTCATTAAACTGTTTGGTTATAATGTAGGTATCATTATAAACTTCATGGACAACTCTAATGAGTCAGAAAAATTATTAAAATAAAAAAATTATTACAAAAAAAATAAAAAAAGTATTTATGAGCAATGGTAAAATTTAATTAAAAAAAGTATTAAATAATTGTAAAAAATGAAAATTAGAAAAGGATTTGTAAGTAATAGTAGTACTACAAGTTTTATTGTAGAATTGCAATTGTATGATTCAGTATTTTCTCTTGCTAAAAAATTAATTAAAATTATTACAGATGATAAATATAAAGAACTGAATTTAGAGAAACAAGATAAATATGAATTTAAATCATATTCAAAAAAATTAGAAATTGCAGAATCAAAATCTATTGATAATAATACCCCGATTATGTTTCCCACTTATAATTTTGACACTTATATAATAAAGAAGAATGATGGGTATTATGTAGATACTGATCATATATTGTTATGGGAGATGTCTCTAAAAACAATAAAATTAGATTTTGATCTTACCTATAACTTGATTGAAGAAAATCTTTTCTTTTATATATTAAAATATGATGTTTTTGGAAAATTTATAAAAAATCCAATGAATATACCTTGTAAAAATCATAATTATCCTTACAATAGTGTTGAATTATCTAATAGAAAATTAATATGCTTGGAATGCGAGAGACAAAAGGGAACTCTCAAGGAATTTAAAATAGCCAATCTTGAAGATCCAATTGATTCTTTTAAAATCAATAGTATAGGAGAAAATAGTCTAAACCATTCTAAAATTCTAAATGAATTTAAATATAAACTTAATGAAATGAAAAAAAGAAAACTGCTTGAAGAAAAACATTGGATAGAACTGTATATTTGGGGGATAAAAATCTTTTCAGAAGAAGCTAAAACAAAGAAACCTATTTTTAAAATTGTTTCAGAGGTTTCAAGTTATTTGATTGAAATAGGTAAACAGCATGATTGGAAAATGGTTATGCTAGGTAAATATCTCTTAGCAAGTATATTATCATTTTCTGAGGATATTAAGGATATTGATTATTCGATATCTTTATTTGAAGAGATTAAGTTTAGAATGCAAAGTAAAATGCCAGAATTTTATTCTACAGAATACTATCGAAAAGCAGTGAATAAGAAATTAAACTATAATAGAGGGGAAAAAATTGAAAATTCGAACCGGATTTGTAAGCAATAGTAGCACTGCCAGTTTTGTTGCCGATTTAGACATTTATGGCAGTGTTATAACCTTAGCTAAAAAAATGCTGAAGATAATTATAGAAGATGAAGATGGTCTACTTCAAGATAAAGATGAACTTAATTATTATAAAAAACTTCTCAAGAAACTCAAAAAAGCAGAAAAACTCGGCATAAATCCTGACACTCCAGTAATGTTCCATTCCATCAATTTTATTACCTTTATAATTAAAAAAGAGGATAGATACCATGTTGACACGGATAATAACACTATTTGGAATGATTTTATGAATGGGTTAGGATTTGGTTTCGAAGACCCAG
>CAZRIR010000073.1:0-8929 GCA_964600195.1 uncultured archaeon
GAAGAAAAAAGAAATTGGAAACAGAATCAGAATCCAAAAAAGGAAGGATATCTTGAATTATTTCTTTACGTAAATTAACTTCCTATTATTCATTTTATTTAATTGAGATTTTGCAGCATAAAATCTTCAAAAAAATTAATTTTTTATGATTTTGTAATTGTTATTTTAATAAATAACTCCCAATTAATATTAAGTAGTTGTTTATATATTTACGTCCAGATTAAATTTCAAATATAAAAAGTGGAAATATGGAAGATCAAATTACCAAGGAAGTTATTTAAGAATTAATGACTTCATTATCTCCGCTTCAATATCAGATAACAAAAATCTTAGAAAATAATGATCCAATGACTCGAAATGAGATTGTGAAAGATTTAAAAAGTGCTCTAACAACGGTATATGATAATTTGATTCGATTGGAAAGAATGAATATTTTACAAAAATTCAATAAGAGAAATGGAATGATTGGAAGACCCTTGGTGTATTGGCGATTAGTATAATAATTAGACTCAAAAAATAGTTCATTTTTTGTTTAAAAAGATCTATTTTATGAATTAATTTGATGGGAGAATTGGATCTTGTCCTAATCCGACCAATTGGTAATTAATTTTACCCCTATATCATATAATCTCGGATTTTTATCTCTTTCTTTATTTTTTAGGGCAAGAGCCATTCTCTTCCTTGTTCTATTCCTTAAAATAGAAATTTTTACGTTCATCCATTAAATCAGTAATTCATTTCATATTTGTTATTTATATATTCAATTTGATGATCATTATATAAATACAAAATGAATTAGTAATCATTAAGAGTGTGAAAATTACATGCGATATTCGGAACAAGTGATTCAAAACACGCCAATTCCTCTTGATAATGCACTATCGTCAAGAAAATTGGTTGTGTTATTGAAAAGATTAAAAAAGAACATCTTGGAACAACAAGATGATGTCTTTACCCAAATTGAAGAAACAATCAAGTCAATTTCAAACTATGAAGTTGAACCACCCATAGATACATTAATAAAAATATGGGATGACATGAGAGATGATCAGTTTGAGACCGATGATCCATTTCAAGGGATAATCTTTGATTTTCAGAGAAACATCATGAAACATTTGATTGACATATCCAAGAAAGAAATCTAAAAGTTACTAATCTAAATTACTTTTTTTGATGTTATTTGTATTATATATCTAGACATAAATAATGAAAAAATAATAAAAAAAAATGATATGAGATTAATTTTTTGCATTTAATTCAAGAATTTGCTTTTTATCGGTATAACTATTATCATCATAATAATCTTTTCTAACTAAAATTGCAATACCGCTACCTATCATTCCACCAAGGGCACCAATCAATGCTCCCAATAGGAGGATAAGGATAAAAAGTAACCATCCATAGCCTAGATCACCTATGATAAATGCTGTAAATTGGTCTAAGTTTGCATATGCGTTTCTTGTCATGATGGCATAAATCATGTAAAAAAACCATACAATCAATACTCCAATAGCACCACTCAAGGCTCCTTTTTTCATGGTGCGATTCAAAGCACCAGCGATTATCGTTCCAATAATTATCCATTGCCAAAATGGTCCTGAAACAAAAATGATTGAGAGTAAAATTACTACAATAAGCGAAACCAGGTAAAGTTGAGTATCTAAAGTCATATTTTCTAAAGATCTTTTTATTTTTCTTGCAATTTTCATAGAATATCACTCCCGTCTGCTTAATTTTTTTAATTTCTGAATAAGGTTACTTTTATAAAGACCCCACGCTCCAACAATGCACACTAAACCAATGGCCAATCCTATTAACATGTAAGCTATCGTTTTAATGTTCGTCAAGTCAGGAGCATTCGTATACAATATAGAAGATTCAATGAGACTTGATGGAAATTCACAGGATCTATTATAGAAATATTGACGGTGATATTTTCCCAGCAAGAAAAGTTCTTCTAATTGATCGGAATAATGTTTTGAATTCGATAAACCTCGCTCTCCTGAAGGGATAACACTAAGGGAATTGCTTAAATCACTCAAATCGACAATCATCCTCATTGAAGCACCGAATTGTGCCGTGGTTACCTCAGTCACGCTAGTTATTGATATTCCTGAAGGATTTATCGTGTATCGTTCACCATTACCCTCAAATGGACCCTTACTAAGCGCATCCATTCCAGGTGCGATGTGAGGGAACTCTAATTGATGCAATTCCCCATATCTCCAGGTATAAACATCATCGGAATCATAAAAATCTATTAGAAAATCAATAGTCGTGTTCAATGCTTTATAGATAATATCGGATCTATTTTCAATGGAAGCCGTTAAAACATCATCAAACCATCTTGAACTGCCATTATCTCTAGTTAATTGTTCTAAAACATTCAATTGTGGGTTAATCTCTACACCATAAAGAGCAGATTCATCATTAAAAGTAAAATCATAATAATATTTTCGCCATACTCTATATATTGACGGTGCTACTATATCTTTATCCATGTCATAATCCCAATTTTTCAATTGTGTTAAGATATTATCGATAATTTTTGTTTTATGCAAAGCTGGTAATGATTCCGTGACATTTATTAAATAAGGTACAAAAGCTCGTGCCGGCGTAGATTTAACGTCAAGTTGAATCTCTTTCATTTTCTCAATTCCAATCGTTCCATCTGCAGAATTATTAAGAAGTTCATTGATTCTTCTCGCCCGATAGCCCGTGGCATATTCATTTTGAAGGAAGTATTTGGAATAATTCCAATCAGGTCCTGCTATTATTTGATTGGCCGAAGCAAGGTAGCATTGTGAAGGATTCTCGGAATGAGGTAATTCTTCAAAAGGAATGAGATCAATCCATTCACCCTCCCCATTGGATCCATTATATGGAAGTGTTCCATTGCCAAGATACCCTGAGGGAATTTTTGAATCATCCCTAATCGATACATTGCCCGTCGGTCTAATTCCAATATTTCCATCTACGTCTGCATATACTATGTTTTGAGCAAGGGAGGTCCAATACTTTGAAGCATCATCAAAATCCTGTCTATTTTTCGCATAATTCCATCCATACCCTGCAAGTAAATTATAGAAGTATCCGTATCCTATCCACTTGGGTGATATTATGATATTAGGAGAATCTAAATCGGAAGGGATGGAAGATCCAAGAAAATCTTGAAAGACCGGACAGTGATTATCCGTTTCTCTAACGATAAATTTAACAGGAACCCCACTCTTTACTTTGATATTGTACGTTCTAGTGGTAAATGCTGTTATTGAACCATTATTGATATAATGCGTTTCATTTAAGGCATTATAATAATACCAATCCATTACATCATATCCAGTATTTGTAAAACCCCATGCTACACGTTCATTATGCCCTACAGCAATGAGTGGCATTCCTGGAATTGAGTATCCATATGAGTTCAAGCCTGTTCCTGAACATACGAGATGATTTTCATACCATACCCCTGGAAGTATCCAAGATAAATGCATGTCATTACAGAGAATGGGTTTTCCAGTCTTGGTCTTCGTTCCATTTACGACCCAATTGTTAGAACCAATGATATTATCTCTTTTTAAATCTATCAGTTGTTTTTCTGTAGGTATGGCTTCAATATTGATTAATAGATTTGATACGGCATTTAATACAGCAGAACTTATTTTTGGTGTGCCCTCATTAAAAGGTAATGAGGAGCTATCATTATATTCTCCATATTCAGGGATAATGGGAATCTGTCCGTAAGTTGAGGTAAACAATTCCGTGTAATTTTCTACTCCTAAAGCCTCATATTTTATCAATCGATATAAATCATCATAACCCCAAGAAAGTTGCCTTGCCATTTCCTGAACCAAGCACAATGTATCGATGGATGTCCATTCTTCAGGTTCAAAACCCAAGAGTTGATATTCAATTGGTTTTTCGTGCCGATGAGTATATAAATAATAATTAATCCCATCACAATATCGGTCTAGTAAAGGCACAATGGGCAAATCCCCACTTTCATGGAGTTCTCTCATTTTTTCATCGGTTTTTATTGCCCAATACTCCATTCCCATTGCAAGGTTCATCTTATCTAACTCCAACGCATCTTCACCAACAACCTCGGATAATTTCCCTCGAACTTGACGTCTTATAAGATCCATTTCAAAAAAACGGTCTTGTGCATGGCAATACCCTTGCGCAAAAAAGAGGTCAGATTCATTGGAAGCATAGATATGAGGGATGCCCCATTCATCCCTGTATACTATGACATCATTAACAAGAGAGCTTTCATGTATGGTTTCATGGCCAGGAACTTCCCCCGGCACGTTCCATAAACCATTGCCCGGGAACATGATATTTCCCAGAGGTGCAATGATGCTTATCAACGGAACTGAAAAGATTGTCATTACTATAACAGCGAGGGTAATTGTTGTTGATAACTTTATGATAGTTTTTTTTTTTTCTTTTCTCATAAAAAAAGCCTTTTTTACAATTAAATTGGATAATAAATATTAAAACTATAAGTGAAAAAACTATAAAAGATTTTATATCATGAAGAATGAGACTCAAATTAATTATACAAATAAGATATCTTCACTTGTGAAAAATTATAATAAAATTATATGGTTAATTTTGAAATGTGATATGATTAGGAATTTTTTCACTAAAAATTTTTAGTTAACTTAAGCGAATATCCCCAACTCCTCAGGATAAAAATAAAAAAAAATTGAAGAATTTTTGATTCAATGACTTGTTTTACACTATTTTTCGTTTCAAGAAAATATTGATTCCAAGAATAGAAATCAATGTAATAACTAAAAAAAAGCTTCCAAATCCAACAATATTATAACCAGGAGGATTATCTTGAGAAATCAATACTTCAATAGAGATACAATTGCTACTTGTATTCCCATTATCGTTAAAAGCCACGACTATAAAATAATAAATCCCATTTTCGGTTAATTCTATTTCAGAAGATCCATTATCTGAAAATATATTCAAGAATTCAACATTTTCGTTTATTTCTGTAATAAAATCGACACTTTTATATAGAGAATAATTATTTGCATTCAATGATCTCGTCCAAGTTAGGTTGAAATTACCATCAGAATCTATTGGAAGTTCGGCATCAGTTGTTAGTTCAAAACTCAAAGGATGATCATCTTTACCATAAGGAATTTCTACTTCAACTGAGATGCAATTAGAACTTTCATTTCCATCATCATTGAAAGCTACAACAATGTAATAATATGTATCATTTTGTGTTTCTTGAATGGGATAAGAAGTATCTTGAACATCTTCCGCTATTACATCTAAAGTATCATTAATTTCTGAGATATACTTATTAGATTTGTAGATCGTATATGTATCTACATTTGAAGAATCATCCCAAGACAGTGTAAACATCCCATCCTCATCAATGGGAGTTTGAGCATCAGAAACTAAACTGAATGGACCAGGAGGTTCTATCGGTGGACTCATTTTAAGTATGAATTGTTTTTGATCACCAGAGAAGGTTACAATACCGCAAAAATAAGCGTTATCATTAGAGTCAACCGCTACACCATATCCTCTATCTTCTCCTGCGTAATCAATCGTCAGGTTATTTAATAAGGTTCCAGAATTAGAACATTTAAGCATTATTGCGGCCCAACTTTTAGATGAAGAGTTATAAGTGCCTCCCGTTATATATATGTTGTTTTCCGAATCTAAAGCTAATCCAATACCGTCATCTGGATTATTGAAGTCATAACGGATATGATAAATTTCAGTATTATCAGGGGTCAGCTTTGACAATTGAATATCTCGATTAAAACTACCAACGGCATAGACATAGTCGTCAGTTCCATAAATGATATCCCAACCTCCTGTCAGATTAGAACCCATAAAAGAATAAGTCCTTTCCCATTGTTTATCTGCCGTGCTGTTAAATTTTATAATATAAAATATTTGCAAATAAATAGATCCATAAGGAGAACTATAATCATATTCGTGAGTACCTATGACATAAATATCACCCGATGGGCTAATATCTATTCCATTAGCACAGGCGCTATCATAACTTGTAGTCCCTCCTTTCCAAGTAATATTCCAAAGTTCTGACCCATCACTTTCATTGAATTTAACCAGAAAGGCTTGTGTATCATCAATAGAGCCAACAACAAATATATTTCCATCATTATCTAACGCAACATCCCGGGCAATTTCAATTCCTCCTTTATCCCACGTGATTGACCAGATCTTATTTCCAAAATAATCGAGCTTTACTACGGTGACATTCTTATCACCAGAATAAGGCCCATAATTTCCTGCGAGATAAACAAAATCGTTGGTTTCATCTATAGCAACACCCCATCCATCACTAATCTCTCCTCCATCCCAAGTCCAATTCCAATCCATATTTCCATTTGTGTCTAATTTTGCAAGATAGGCATAGTAATTTCCCCAACGACCAGCTACAAATAGATTATCATTATCATCACATTCAATATCAAAAAAGTAGTCAGCAACAACTGTTCCATAAAATTTAAGCCACTCTTGAGTAAATGAAGTCTTCAATTTATTATTAAATTTGTCCTCTTGGTTAAATTTAGAACTCATATCATTTTGATCGAGTAATAGGTTTATATAATTGATATTAAGCGAAAGAAGAAAAATCAAAAACAAGCCACTAACAAATCTCTTAACATTTATTTGATCCTTAATTATTTATCACCATCTTTAACTAATAAAAATAGTAAGAATTTAACATTTTTATAAGATTTTAATTAAATAGATAATTTTTAAGATATATAAACCCATATAGTAAAAAACAGAAGTAGATCAAATTTGATTCGAAATTTAAGGTTAATTTTTTATTCAAATTATAATCTTTAGCTAAATAAGTATTAACTTATAAAAGCTTAATGATTTATTTATTAATTTTGAAGGATTTTTACACAGTATAGAAATTTGAATACATTACTCGTAATTTATTATGTATTTTTTATAGTGAAAGATTTAAATTAGTTCATTCCCTATTAATTTTATTAAAACAATTGTTTAATCAAATAGATACTTCTTTATTAAAAAAATGGTCAATTTTTAATAAATTTGAAAGAGTATCCATCCTTTAATTAAGATTAATTAATAGCTCTGGAGGATATTGTCGAAGTGAAGGTTAGTTTTCCTAACATGGGATTTAATCGTGTAGCGTTCAAGACATTTTTCGAGTGCATGGGTGCTGAAGTCATTGTTCCTGAACCGACAAATCGAAATACATTAAAATTTGGAGTCAAGCAAAGTCCAGAATTTGTTTGCTTTCCATTTAAAGCAACATTAGGGGATTTTAAGAATGCTTTAGATCAGGGTGCAGACACGCTCGTTATGGCCATTGATTGCGGACCATGTCGATTCGGATTTTATGCCAGTGTCCAAGAACGCATTTTGAGAGATTTGGGATACAAAGATTTCAGGATGGTTCCTTTAGATCAAGCAGACTTACTTGAATTCAAATGGGTAAAGACTTTATTCACGGCATCTCCTACCAAGGATTTAAAGATGTATGCAAACGCCGTAAAAGCCGTGATTTTCCTACTAAAGAAAGCAAAATTACTTGAGGATATTCAAACCGCAGAAGGAATATTTAGGGCTTATGAGATAAATCAAGGAGATACCACCAAAATTGTTGATGATTTATTACAAAAACTTGAGGATACAAACACGTTAAAAGGTTTACGTGAATTCCGTTCAGTAATAAAAGATGATTTTGGAAACATGGATGTCGATAAAAAGAGAAAACCCCTTAGAGTGGGGCTTTCTGGTGAGATACACATTACCTTAGAACCTTATGTCAACTTGGATATAAGGCGCAAGTTAGGAGAACTGGGAGTAGAGATTCATCAATCCTTGAGTCTTTACGACTGGATCATGCACAAGTTACATTTGAACTATCATCGAAAGTGGTTAGAGCATTTATCACGGCCATACCTCCCAATGGATATTGGAGGGGAATGCGTGTGGGTAATCGGAGAATATATCGACAAGGCTAATGCGGGCTTTGACGGTTTCATTCATCAATATCCATTCACTTGCATGCCTGAAGTGACTGCTCGAACAATCATTTCGAATAAGCTTAAAAAGATGTACGATCTTCCGATAATTTATTTTTCATTTGATGAGCAATCGGGAGTTGAAGGCATGCGCACGCGACTCGAAGCTTTCGTGGATCTAATGGAAGGTCGACGAGAAAAATTAAAGAAAAATGAAAGATTACCCATGGAATATGGTAATCATTTTTACAATGAATGTATTAAATTAGTTCAATAACATTACGGTTAGAATAAATGGTTCAAGTTTCAGATAAAATTACGAGTGAAGATAATAAGAAAGACGCGTTTTTAGGTATAGACGTGGGAAGCGTGAGTTTAAAATTTGTCTTAATAGATACCGATGGAAATGTTCTCACTCATGTTTTTTTAAGAAATAAGGGCTCTCCAATTGATTCCGTAAAGGATGGGATGGCAAAGTTGAGAGAGACCATGGAAAATGATGATAAATTGCAAGAATACACGATAAGAGCATGTGGAACGACGGGCTCGGCCCGTTATCTTACTAAAGCGATTGTCGGGGGTGATCTTGCGAAAACAGAAATTATTGCTCATGCCGTTGCCACGCAATCAATGTTTCCAGATGTTAGGACCATCTTGGAAATTGGTGGCCAAGACTCGAAAATTATCATACTTCGAGATGGAATCATTATTGACTTTGCGATGAATTCCGTATGTGCTGCAGGAACTGGGTCCTTTCTCGATCATCAAGCATCAAGGTTAGGCATTCCCATCGAAGAATTTGGAAGTTATGCAGTAAAATCAAAAAGACCTGTTTCGATTGCCGGAAGGTGTACGGTATTTGCTGAATCTGACATGATTCACAAGCAAAATTCGGGACATTCTAAAGAAGATAT
>CAZRIR010000074.1:0-8925 GCA_964600195.1 uncultured archaeon
AAAAAAATAAAAAACTAACATTTTACTAATTTTCAATTAAAATATGGAGGAATAATAAAATGGCTAAAAAGAAACATTCTTTTGCGTGGTCACCTATTAGAAGATTAATGAAACAACAAGGAGCAAGCATTGTCGCTCGAAACGCAGTTGATCTTTTAATTGATCATCTTGAAAAGACTGCTACTGGTTTGACTGAACAAGCTAGAGCATTCACGATGCACGCGAATAGAAAGAAAATTACAAAGAATGACCTCTTACTTGCAATTAAATATAAGTAAGAAAATTAGTTTACTAATTACACCGTGTTATATTTTTTTTTTCTTATATCTATTTTTTATTTCAGAAAAATTCTAATTTTTTAATTAAATCAACTCTAAGAGTGGTCTAAAAAAAATAGATTAGTGTTAAACATATCTTATTAAATAAAATTTATTACTTGAGTTAAAATTTATATGGAATTGAATTTTCCTCATCCAATAAATTGAGAAAGAAATAAATACAAGAATTAATATGAGAAAATTATAAAGGATATCATTTATCCAAATCACATGTTTCTCTTGTTAGAATAAAATTCACAAATGAATCCTTCAATTTCTTACCATATAAATTTATAAACAAATGAAACTATTCATCTAATTGAAGATAAAGATTTTAATTTTAATATTACATTTATACCTCATTAGAGTTGTCTGTTAAATTATGAAACGGAAAAATAAAAATTTATTGAAGATACTCATTTTCATTACCTTTATGGGAGTAATTTGTTTTGGATCCTTATTCGGAGGAATTCCACGTTTACTTAATTCTTCAAATAATATATATGATCCCTCATTACGTACTTCTCAAACATTTACTGGATATTTGTATGTAAATCCTTCTTCACCTAATGTAGGATATGATCATGTTTATCTTGGTTATCTTGACTCTGGATATACTTATTCATTTTATTATGATACTATTTCCCCTGCAAATAGTATAGATTCATATGTATATTTGCTGGATGATTATTACTTTAGTGAGTATGAAGATGGATATTATTTTTATTCCGAGGATGAATTTAATTGTTACTATGAAGGAAATTTTGAAGGTCATTACTCAATAAGTTCATTTGATGAGTATTACTTGGTTTTTGAAGATAACGATGGAACTTATGATGATTACACGATATCTTATACAATATATATATATGATTATAGTTACAATAATTACCCCTCTTCCCCTTACTTATATATGATGATTGCTGTAATAGCCCCTGTAGTTATAGTTGTTATAATTATCATTGGAGCACTTATATATGCTATAAATAGAAATATGAAAGCTATTAAGGCTAAACGAAAAACACCAATGTCATATTCTTCAGGTGCCCCATCTCAGTCGGCAAGACCTGTTTACAACTATTATAATCGTGCCGCACAACCTATAGCTACTCCCCAACCTCAAACACCCAGTATTATCTATTGCCGTTTCTGTGGTGATGAAACAACCAGTGATGCAACTTTTTGCCCTAAATGTGGTTCAAAATTATAAATAGATTTATTTCTTCTTTTACCTAAAGATTCAAGTTTTTCTATAATCACATAAAATTTTCGAAAATAAAAGCAATATTCCTCATTAAATTCTCGGACATAAGTAGTAATAAAAATTAGGATATTATTTTAAATATCAAAACCAGCTATAAAGCTATGATTATTTCCTCTCCATTTTCTACTGTTTTTTTTGATAACTTGCTGAAATAATCTATCTTTTTTAATAGCTGAACTAATTCATCAAATTTATCACGAATTTGTTTATCTTTTAAACCAAGTGGTAAATAAGTTGTTAAACTACGTAAATCTACCGGAGAAATTGTGTTTTTTGGTTGAAAGGACAGGTACCAAAAAATCTTTTTTTCTGGATTATTATGATACATATATTCTTCTATTTCATTGAGCTTAATAAAACAAGAGGATAATACTTTAAAATAATCTGAGATATATATTGAGGGTTTTATTGGGCATTCAAAAGATATATGTGGTCTATTTCCATTTTTGGTTAGATGGCCATCACTTTCCATTCCAGAGCAGGACATTTTTGTTGGATAGCCTAATCTGTTGATTATTTTGATATAACGTGCAATTCCTGCATCTACAAAAACACCATCGAAAATCTCTATTTCAATGGGACTATTCGGTTCCCTCATGGATACATTTCAGAAGATTCTCTCAAAAACATGCGATCTCAAGTCATTCATGTTAAAGTGAGAACTAGCATTGGTATTCAATAATTCAATTCTGAAGTAAAAATTATCTTCTTCCTATTTAAAACTATATGAAAGAAAAGTGAACTATTAGTTCACAGCTATTTATAATTCTCGTAGGTCTAATACAATTTTCGGGATATGAATTATTAAATAAAGTAAACTCATTCATATTAAAGTGATTTTCCTACATTTAGAAATTAAGTTCTATGAATGAAGATTATTTTATTTTATCTTTTATGAAAATTGAAATCTTTATAATTTGGAGTAAAATTTAAACAATCTTAAAAAATCATTCAAATAAACGAAACTATATTTGCTATTTTCGATTATAAAGATTATATAAATAATTATTAACTGCATGTCATGACTAAATCTGAAATTAATGCTCCTGAGTATAAAATAAACAATGAAAAAATATTATTTGCTTCGATGGCGGCAATAATGAAAAACCTTCAAGCCAATATGGCGCATCTAAGCAGATCAAAATATATCAAATTTTCTGAAAATTTTATTGAAATGATATATGATGGAGTTAAGAATAAACGGAAATTTTTTTTATTAGCATCAGGAAGAAGTGCATTTATATTGCAATGTTTTGCAACTCGTCTCGTGCATTTGGGAGCAGATGTTTATATGGTAACTAATCTTGCTAGTAATCCCGCATTAACTGAAAATGATCTACTAATCGTATTATCTGGTTCTGGGACAACCACCGTCGTTGTAAGCCTGCTTCAGAATATTGTTAATAATATAAAACCAAAAGGAATTGCGTGCATAACGTCTCATCCTGAAACAATAATAGGACGAATTGGAGATATAACTATCAAGCTCAAGGGTAGAACTAAAAGAGACCAAACTTCTGCGGATGATGCCATTTTAACTCCAGAAGGAACTGCATTTGAACAAGTTGCGTTCACTTACTTGGATGGGATAATAGCAGAATTAGCGGTCAAGCTTAACATTACCGATACTGACATGTTAAAAAGGCATTCAAAAGAAATATGATAAACTTATATTATTTAATTAAAGCGTGATTATTATTCATGCCACATTTTATAGTGTTTCTATGAGTGTTAACAATGAATAGAAATCTCCGAATGGGCACATAGGGAGCCAATTAAGGCTCCCGCTTAAAATCTAAGTATTAAAAAGTGCTCCAATAGCGCCCATGTATTCTGCATTCTTTAAAAAAAGGGCTTTCTTCCGTTGAATCATGCAAATTCGAGTGAGTGCTTTTCTTAAAATCTTGTTATTGATGGTAAATCCTCCACAGAATACAATGTTTTCTATGTTTACTTTATCTGCCATGAGACATGCTAACATTCCAACATTTTCTGCAATTAAGTGTATCAATGAACTGATCACATCTTCTTTATTAATAACACTTGTCTTATCTATTTTTGAAAAAGAAGCTGCCGTGAATTCCCTAAATAATGCATCAACTCTATTATCATCTTTATCATAAATATCTGATACTTTTAGGTCAATGTTATATCTATCCCCTTTAGCTGCTAATTTTAAAGCATCTTTGAAATTTGTAATTTTATAGTGTAAATTTATCAATCCCATAAAAAAACCACCTCCAATTGCTGTTCCACCTAAATGCTTAATGGAATTATCTTTATAAACAATTGACGTGCCGGTTCCAATTGAGACAATGAGTGAAAGTGGGAGTTCTCTATTCTTTACGATCTTATAAAGTCTTTCTATTCCCCTATAATTTGCCGAAAACTCATCAAGTAATGAAACATTAAACTCTCGCCCTAATTTTTCATATAATGCAAAAGCAGCTCCTCCCGTAAAATTAATATTTGTAAATGAATTTTTTTTTGAAATCAGAAATTCAATTAAACCATTTCTTTCATCTTTAGAATTAAAAAGAATTAGAGAAAGCCCGTTTTCCTCTGTTAAAGCAATCTTTGTAAGAGAATGACCAACATCGATACCTATGGTTTTTAATGGCACAATATTCATTAAAAATTCTTCAGGTCCTGTTAATCTGATTTTTTCCATATTTACACCTTTCTAAAATATCAATTATTATGGATATGAATCAATTATTCAAAATTTGATTAAATATCGTACTTTGCTTAGTCAAAGCTAGCAACTCTATCATTGTCTATAACTTTTGTTTAAAAATATTATAAAGTAAAAATAATTAAATGAGAGCTTATTATTTGATAGATATAAAGATCTCAATATTTTAATAATATGACTGTGATGATCCCTAATATATCTCTCAATAACATTTCAAAAGTCAAGGTAACTATCATAAAATGGTAAATTTAGATTCAAAAAAACCAGAAATTGCAATTGTCAAGGGTGAATCTCCTGAAGAATGCGTTCTTAATGGACTTAATAAGTTAGGTGGTATATCTAATTATGTCCAAGAGGGAGATAATGTATTTATCTTAATTCAGTTGTCATTACCAAGTGGATATCCTTCAAGTATTAATTTTGATGTTCTTGAAAGAATAATCCATTTATGTCACGAAGTAGGGGCTCAGAAAATCAGAATTGGTTCATTTACTCTAAAAGGAATGACTATTAAAGAGATTTCTGATACTTTAGGCCTAAAGGATTATTTAAAAAAACTTGATTCCGAATTAGTATTTTTGGATAAAAGTAATTATTCAAATCAAGGCAATCTTAGCACGGAAGAGCTTGAAATAATTAAAAAACGTTCCTTAACGAGTGCTCAAGTAAGGGAAAAGGAATTTAAGATTCCAAAAATTATAAATGATTCGGAAAAGTTAATTTATTTAAATCAAGTCAACGTGCATCCGATATTTGATTTAACACTATCAATGCTAAACTCATCTTCAATAGCTTTAAAAAAGCGTGATGCTGAAAAAAAAAAAACAAAATATGAAGAAAAATCCACTTTTATCGAGCAGATCAAACAGAAACAAATTGAAAACATATTGGATGTTTTTTTGATAAAGAAGCCAAATTTAATCATCAATGATTCATTCTATGTATTAGAAGGAGCAGGACCTTATATTTATAAAGATTCTAATCTGAAACGATTAGAGACATTAATAGTTGGTAATGATGCATTTTATACGGATCTCATAACCTTAAAGATACTAAATTTCGACTACTCTCTTAATGATTTAATTTTAGAGGCAAAAGAAAGAGGTTTGGGCAGTTTTGACTATTCAAATGTTACGATACATTCAGATTCATATGAAACTGACATTATAATAAAACCTTGCGTATCCAACTTAACTGATATTAATGTTAATAACATTTCTGTCTGTCAAGGAAATGCGTGTTGTAGATGTCATGAACAAGCATATTATCTTCTTAATTTTATGAAGACTTTTATGACTAAAGACTTGAAATATATTTCAAAGAATTCCTTCTTGATTGGAGAAAATCCGCCATCGCCTAAAATTTTGGGTCAGCACATCATTCTTTTTGGAGATTGTGCAATTGAGAGATCTAAAGATCAAAATTTTAGAACTCTATTAATAGAAGGAAAGAAAAAAGCCACAAAAAATAAAAAAATCTTGGAATTACCCGGATGTCCTCCAAGATTTTTGGAATGTTTACCAATAATGGTAAATTATTATGGAAAAAGTAATGTTCCTCTCTTAAATCTATTTCTAAATATGCATGAATTATCACCAAAAGAGAAAATAGAAGAATGGGAGGTACTCATATAATGATAAATAAAAAATTTAAAGATAATTGGCTTGAAATATTAGAATATAACAAAAAGACACTTTCTTCGAAAGAAAATGCGAATCTACAAAAGAATGTGAAAGTTCCTTTCACGCCACTAGAAATAGAAGGACGAATACTGCAAGAATTATTTGAATTATTTTACCCACAATTTATTAACGATCAACAGAATATTTTGGACCTCATTATTTCTGATGACGAAAATAATATATTAAATGCTTATTTGTATAGAACTAAAAAAGCAGGAGTTCACGAATCCGTTGAAAAATTATTGCTTGAAGTGATAAGTGACAAAATTTTTCCCTATAAAAAAAAAGATCTTGAAAATATTGAGTTATTTTTCAATAAATTGCAGTTAAGATTAATTGAAAATAAAAAAGTTAGGATTTCCTCAATCAGGATTTTTAAAAAAGGTTTTATTGATCGAATGAATGAGCTATATAGAGACATAAATTCAATTACATTGGACGTTTTCTTTGATAATTTTTTTGATTTCATCCAAGAAATTTATGAAAATGAATTATTCTACATGTATCCTAACCCCACGATCAACAATTTCATCAAGGATATTTTCAAATTTTTAAATGGCATTAAATTTTCATCAATCAGCAAATTTTTTAGAGATATCATACCGGATTCAAAAATATCATTCTTATTTCGACCTTTAGAAACTTATTTTGTTCTTGACTTTATGAAAAATTCAAATAATCCAAAAGTGACCAATCTCAATCTACAAATTTATGATTTGAATCAATTAGGGATTGATAATCAAAAATCCAAGCAAAAAATTCTTGATGAATTGAAACCCAAACTCAAATCAGATTCATCTTATTATTTTAATTTGAATGCTCTCATACCACTTCTTCATGATATTTTTGAAACAAATTTTCCCCCTAATAAGAAGAAAACGGAATTCATCCTGCAAAAAGCCTTATTTGGAGTTAGAAGTTATCAAATGCTCTGGTTTAATGCTCCTAAAATGAAATTATTTAACCTTAAGCGTCTTTTTCTAAGATACTTGGGAATCGATATCAATTTGAATAAATTTTCCCATTGGGCCATCCCTTCCACTATTATGGCATTTTTTAATTCGTATTTTGGATTAAAATCCCAAATTTTACTTATTTACACGGATACAACTGAACTTAAAGAAAATTATAAAGATAAGATAGAGAATTCATTTCGATTAGCAGCAATAATTAATTTTGAGAATGGCACGATTAATAACATCACTACGTTAAAAAAAGAGGAATTATTATCTTTAAATAATTTTAATTCTTTAGAAACTATAAGAAATAATATATCTGCAAGCAGGGGTTATCTTTCAGTTGTTATATGTGTTGATAAGCTTCTTTTAAGAGAATTCATTGATAAATTTATGATAAATATTTTCTCTTTCAATCTACTTAAGAAAGTGAAAGTGTTAAAAATGATTAAAAATCAGCTATACCTCGATATGTATCCCATCATTCCTCTCCTAAAATTGATGAGAAACTCTAGTTCAATAAAACTTTTAAAGTTGCTTTCAGCAATCTTCGTGGATAAACACGAGTTTTGATTATTTTAACGTATGAAGTATTTATTTTTAAAAGAGAAAAACTATATACTATGATAAGTAAAAAAAGTAAATTATTCAATATATCCTTTTGATTTTAGCATTTCTGCCATGAGAATTGCCCCTCCTGCTGCCCCTCTTACCGTGTTGTGACTCAGTGCGATGAATTTGTAATCAAATACCGTATCTTTTCTAAGCCGCCCAACAGTCACCGCCATTGCCTTATCATTATCTCTATCTTTAACTGGTTGCGGCCTATTAACGTTGTCTAAATAGATTATTGGTTGTTTTGGAGCAAAAGGTAAATTTAGTTCCTGAGCATTCGTCTTAAATTCTCTCCAAATTTTAATTATTTCCTCTTGATTAGGCACTTTATCCCTAAATTTTACGTTCACGCAGGCAGTATGCCCGTCTCTAACAGCTACTCTGGTACAATTGGCGCTAATTTTAATTGATTCGTCAGGGATAATTCCATTTTCACCTACTTTTCCGAGAATTTTTGAAGGCTCTTGCTCCGTTTTTTCTTCCTCTCCTCCTATATATGGAACGATATTATCGATCATGTCTAATGAGGGAACTCCAAGATATCCCGCACCTGATACGGCTTGTAAGGTGGTAATGATCAATTTATCTACCTTATAGCCAGCCTTTTCTAATGCATAAATAGCGGTTAAAAAACTTTGCAATGAACAGTTTGGTTTAGCAGCAACAAAACCCTTGTTAAATCCTCTATTTTTTTGCTGAATTGGTATGACATCGGAATGATGGGGGTTGATCTCTCCTATTATCATTGGAACATCAGGAGTCCATCTATGTGCGGAATTGTTCGAGATCACGGGAACGTCTTTTTGAGCATATTTCATTTCAATGTCTTTTATTTCGTCTTTAGTGGGCATGTTTACCGCAGAAAAGACAAATTTGACTTCTGGATTAATTCCTTCTATGTCTTTAACATCTCTGACGATTATATTTTTCAAATATTCTGGAATTGGAATTGTCATTTGCCATTTATCTTTTACTGCCTCGATATAGGTCTTACCTGCTGATCTTGGAGATGCTGCTAAATCAACTATTTCAAACCAAGGATGACCTTGTAACAATTTAATGTAGTTTTGACCTACAATTCCCGTGGCACCTAATATGCCTATTTTCATTTTTTCCATATTTGTTCAATATCAATTTTATCTTAACTTTAAACTTGATAAAGATTCAAAATTTTTTAATTTTATCAATTTCAAACCACAAAGATATTATTTTTTGCTTCTTTTTTTTAATTAAAATTTTCTGAAGGTTGAGAAACGCTGGATAATCCATTTCAACAATTCTTTCACGTACCCAATTCGCAGAAATTGTTAGACATTGCATTTAGCAAGGGCATGAAAAGCTCTGCCCAAGTCTCAAAAAATGCTCCCATACTCATTAAAGCAAAAAAGAAAGAATC
>CAZRIR010000075.1:0-5502 GCA_964600195.1 uncultured archaeon
TAAGGAAGAAGCCAATAAGCGATTGACTGAATATGGTTTTAATGAAATTCCAAGAGTATCTAAGGGATTTATAAAAGTTTATTTAGCTCCCTTATTTAATTGGCTAATTGTCATTTATTTGGTTGGATCACTTATAATGTTTATTTTCTCTTTATTTGGTCAGGGTGGCTCTTTAATAACTGTTGCATTAACTTTATTAATTGTTTTAGTTAACTGTACTGTTGCTATCGTTCAGCAATACAGGGCTACAAAGAAATTAAATGCTTTACGTGAATTATCAGCGCCTACATCAACGATTATAAGAAATGGTCAAAAAATGGAAATTATAACAAGAGATATAGTAATTGGAGATATTTTAGTAATCAATCAAGGAGATAAAATCCCTGCAGATGCACGAAT
This sequence comes from uncultured archaeon, assembly GCA_964600195.1. Classification (GTDB taxonomy): domain Archaea; phylum Asgardarchaeota; class Lokiarchaeia; order Sigyniarchaeales; family SOKP01; genus FT1-020. The sequence continues at coordinate 400 of CAZRIR010000075.1, forward strand.
AATAGAAAGCGCTAATTTAGAAGCAAATGAAGCTTCATTAACGGGGGAAAGTGAATCAGCAAAAAAATTATCTGATGGTAAAGCTCTCGATGTAAATAAAGAAATATCTATTGGAGAGAGAAAAAACATGGTTTTTTATGGAACATATATCACTTTAGGAAATGGTAAAGCTGTAGTTGTTAAAACGGGTGCCAATACGGAGATTGGAAAATTATCACTTCAATTGGAATCCGCAGGAACGAGTGAAATTCCAATACGCCAAAAAATGAATCATTTTGGTAAATGGTTAGGAATAATGGTAATGGGACTATGGGCATTTTTAACATTACTTAAATTGATTGAACTTGCTATATTAAATGCTTTAAATCAATTCGATATTGTTGGATATTTAAATTCTACTATGGATTTAATGCCTATTAATTTACCATTAGTAACCACGATTGTTCTTTTAACTGGAATTGTTGCAATGGCCCATCAAGGTGTTATTATCCGTAATATTGCTTCTGTCGATAGTTTAGGAAGAGTGAGCGTGGTATGCACGGATAAAACTGGAACTTTAACAAAAAATCAGATGAGTGTTCAACATGTATGGACTAATGGTTCAATTTTTAAAGTAACTGGAAGTGGATATTCTCCAGATGGAGAAATTATCAAAATAGATGACCCTAAAAATCCAATATATGTCAAACATGTAGAAAATCACCCTCATTTAAAATTTTTATTGATTTCTGGTTTCCTGAATAATAATTCAGCTCTCGTCAAAAATGAAGTAGAAGTTGGAGATCGAATAATTCCTACGTGGAATGTAGTAGGATCTCCTACGGAGGGAGCTTTAATGGTTTTATTCCAAAAAGGTATGGGGGATTATATTTTAGAAGATTATGAACACATCAAAGAATATCCATTTGACTCAAAATTAAAAAGAATGACAAAAATATTCCGAAAAGAAGAAAAACATGTATCCTTTACCAAGGGTGCTACTGAAATACTATTTCCATTATGTTCAAAAATATTATATAAAGATGCGAATATAGAATTTTCTGAAAATATTAAAAATGAAATAATGGAACAGGTAGATAATTATGCAAGTCAAGGATATAGAATTTTGAGCTTGTGTTATAAAGAATTCTATGCATTACCCCCTCATGGTGATGAGGATCGAGATAGTTTTGAATCTGACTTGACATACTTGGGTTTTGTTACTATTTTAGATCCACCTCGAGAAGGAGTAAAAGCTTCTGTTGAAGAATGCCATAATGCAGGAGTGGAAGTAGTTATGATAACTGGTGATTCGCCTAATACTGCTAAATCTATTGCAAAACAAATCTCCATAATAAAAAGTCAAGATGAAATTGCCGTTGAAGGAAAGGATATTAAAGATGCAATAAATTCCAAGGATTTTGATAAGATAAAAGTTTTTGCCAGAGTTTCTCCAGAACACAAACAAGATATTGTTAAAAAATATAAGGAAGAAAAAAGAGTTGTTGCCATGACAGGTGATGGTGTTAACGATGCATTAGCACTTAATTTAGCCGATGCTGGAATTGCTATGGGCATAACTGGTACGGATGTTGCCAAAGAAGCATCAGATATGATTATTTCTGATGATTCTTTTAATTCAATCGTTACAGGAATCCACCAAGGAAGGGGCATTTTTTCGAGAATTCGAGCATTGGTGGTATTTTTTGTGTGTATAAATGTCTTTGAAGGAATAGTGCAAGTTATTTTCTTTATTATATTAGGCCTGCCTTATTGGGTTAGTCCCAGTTCTCCTTATTATTTGATGTGGGTTTTATTATCAATTACCGTGCATGTTTTACCCGCTTTAGGGCTAACTTTTGATAAAACTTCTAAGGATGTAATGAAAGAAAAGCCTAAAGATTCGGAAGAAATCTTATCAAGGAACACTCTAATTTTAATGTTCTCATTTGGAATAATTCTTTCAGTAGTCATGAGCATTACATATTTTATCGGTTACACACAAATTTATCCGGTATTTCCTGAAAACTTTAATTTTGGCGCTCTTAATAATGCTTATTTATATACCACTGCCACTTATACGAATCCAGTTGATGAAAGATATATCGCAAAAACTCTAACGATGTTGATTGTAGTTTTGTATATTACTGAATCATTCTTGGTACTACAAATTAGAAGACCAAATAAATCTTTAATCAAAGCTTTTAAAGAAGATCATAATCTAACTCTTTATTTAGTATTAATTGCTTTAATTTTCATATTATTAGCTTTAATGTATATTCCTTACCTTCAAGTTAGTCTAAAAATTACGATCGATGGCATCCCATATACATTTAGTTTGATGTATCTAACTGCATTGGATTGGGTAGTAATTTTGATAATTTCATTCTCATGTGTTGTATCGTTTGAAGGAGTAAAATACTTTTCACGAAAAAAAGGAATTGTTTTCTAATCAAATTTTCTAACTTTTTTCATTTAAAAAAAATTTATAACCAATTATGCAGTATAATTACCTATTGTTATTTTACATTTAATTTAGTTTTGGTGTAATTACGTGAGTAAATCAATTGTATCTATTATAAAATATGAAAAACCATTGGAATCCGTACGAAAGGTTATTGAATTAGCAAATGGATTTGAAAATATTAAACCAGATGCAAAAATATTTATTAAGCCTAATGTTGTATATTGGAACCGTCATTGCATTTTTCCGAAGTGGGGGGTTTTAACCACATCTCGTGTAATAGAAGATGTAATAATCCTTCTTAAGGAAAAAGGATTTGATGATATTGCAATCGGAGAAGGAATTGTTACAGAGGGGCCGAAAGATAAGGAAACCCCAGCCGATGCATTTGAAAAATTGGGATACAATATATTAAAAGAAAGGTATGGAGTTAAAGTTTATAATACCTTTGAGAGGCCATTCGATAAAACTTACTTAACTGACGACGTCATGGTAAAGATGAATGCTGACATGTTAAATTCTGATTTCTTGATTGATATTCCTGTACTAAAAACACATGCCCAATGCGTGGTGAGTTTGGGTATTAAAAATATTAAAGGATTGATCAGCATTCCATCCAGAAAAAGATTTCATAGTAATGATCCCGAAAAAGACCTTGATTATAATGTTGCACAATTAGCAAATAAGATTCCTCCAAGTTTAACTATAATTGATGGCATTTACACTCTTGAGAGAGGCCCAGCAATGGATGGAAAAGCACATCGAAGCAACATTTTGGTGTCATCGAATGATATTTTATCAGCAGATCTAGTTGGATCAAATCTTTTGGGTATAGATCCAATAGCCGTCCCTCATCTTGTTCAAGCTGCAAAAGATAGAAATCGAAAAACAGATTTATCTGATATCGAATTGAGAGGTGAAAAGATTGAAAATTTGGCATCTCCTCATGAATGGGATTATATTTATGCTGGAGAAAATGATATACCATTAGGGTATGAGAGAGCTGGAATAACAGGTATTAAATATCATAAATACGATAAAACGATGTGTACGTATTGTTCAATGATGAATGGGGTGCTCCTCGTAGCAATAAAATCTGCTTTTAAGGGTAAACCTTTTGATAACGTTGAGGTCTTAACTGGTAAGATAATGGAGCCTACTCCTGGAATGAACAAAACGATATTAGTTGGTCAATGCCAGATTAACAAGAATAAAAATAATGAAAATATAAAAGATTTAATAATGATACAAGGATGCCCCCCTGAAAATAATGAGATACAAGGAGCATTAAGACAAGCAGGTATAAGAGCACCATCATATATTTTTAAAAATTTAGATATGGCTCCAATGATATTCATGCAAAAATACAAAGATAAACCCGAATTCGAAGAAGAATTCTTTCAAATCAAATAATTTTTAAATTTTCTTCTTGTTTTTATTCCTAATAATTTAATAATAATATTTGGAATTTCTAAATATTATGGGAAAAACAAACAAAAAAAAAGTTAGAAAAATCTCAATAAGAGAATTGGGTGGTGCTTTTGGAGATTGGGGAACTTTAATTCCATTTACCATTGGATACATTTCTATTGTGGGGTTAAATCCCGCAGGTATTTTTTTATGTTTGGGAATTACAAATATTGTATTAGGATTGAAATTTAATTTACCATTACCAGTACAGCCACAAAAAACTATAGGAACAATTTCACTCGCGAGTAATTGGACACCGAGCATGGTAATATCCACCGGTTTTGGAACAGGTTTAGTTTGGAGTATATTAGGATTTTCAAAAAAACTAAATAAAATTGTTAAAAAAATACCGATTCTTACCGTAAGAGGTATTCAATTAGGTTTAGCATTAATACTTGGTTGGACTTCAATTTTATTAATGTTAGATAATTGGATACTTGGATTGATATCCGTAGCAATTATTTTACTTTTGATAAAAAATAAGAAGGTACCTTCAGCATTAATCTTGTTTGCAATTGGTATAATTTTTATTTTTATAATGGGAAAGATTTTTCTTTCGGATATAACTTTAGATTTTCCTATAATTAATCTTTACATACCTAATATGCTAGATTTATTGATAGGTATGTTAATCGCTGGAATTGGACAACTTCTGTTAACCTTGACGAATGTAATGATTGCTTCTATAGCTTTAATCCGTGATTTATTTCCTGAAAGTGATCTAGATGCCAATACATTAGCCCTTAATATGGGAATGATAAATTTATTTAACCCATTCATAGGAGGGATCCCATTATGTCATGGTTCTGGAGGTTTAGCAGCCCAATATGCGTTTGGAGCAAGAACTGGAGGTTCAATGATTCTAGAAGGAATATTGGAAATTATTTTAGCCCTATTTTTTTCACAATCGATACTCCTTCTTTTTATTAATTTTCCTAAAGCAATATTAGGAGCGATGTTAATCTATACGGCTATATTATTAGGTAAAGTATCATTTAAAGATTTTAGCACTATTAAATTCCCTATTATTTTAATATCAGCTATACTATGCTTTATATTTAATATCTTAGTTGGTTTTATTGTAGGACTAATTTTATACTATATTTTTAAAAGTAAGATTAATGAAAATAATGAATTAATCAATTAAAACCTTGACAAAAAGCTCCCACGTTCTTACCAATTGCTTCATG
>CAZRIR010000075.1:5602-8900 GCA_964600195.1 uncultured archaeon
ACTAATGCTGATATTATTAAAATAACAAAATCCCCAACAAGAATCTGCTGAAGCATGATGTCCAGGAGGTCTAATTACTGCAAAAGTTGGATTTCCTTCAAATGCTTCTTCAGCAGCCAAAATTGCACCTCCTGCTGCTAAAGATGATAATTCATAAAGTAAAAAATCTTTTTTAACATAATCTATATGATTTTGAGTATGCGCTCTTAATATATCTTCCTCTGTCGCAGGTAAGGCTTCGATAAATTGATATTCAACTCTCTTTTTTAAGATATCTATTATTCCATCGAGACGTCCTGATGCTGCAGCAGGATCCATCGCATAACTACTATTGTAATATTTCTCATGAAAGACAATTTTCATTTTTAGTTAAATCCTTAAAGATTGTTTTTATTCATCTTTTATTTATCAATGATTATAATTAAAAGATAATAATATTTATATTTCTTTTATTAGACATATATTATTGATATCATTAAAATTGATTTTGAATGCAAGAATTTAAAGAAAAAATTGATTCAGATTTTAGAAAATGGGGTCATACATTAAATGTTGGAGAATTTTCTGAAAAAATTAAGAATTCATTAAATCCAGAAGGATTTAAAGCTGAGAATTCACGTCTTATCTTTTCTGTTTGTTCGGATGATTATAATAGATTAGAAGAGCGCGAAAATATTGAAAAAGCGATCACAAATTTATATGGAAGGGAATTTCATTTAGGGGGTTTAGCTGGATATCCTATTAGTGGTATTTCTGGCATTATTGAAGCATGTCATCATGCTCCAAATAATAAAAATGCCGATTCTCAACTAGTTCGCAATGGAAATTTGATATTCTTTGTAAGTCCTCACGTGGGATTAATTAAAATGGAGGATTTTTATTATGGAAGGATAATTAGACCGTATCAGCAGAGTCCTTCTGCATGTTGTGATGCTATAATGAGATTTTTAACTGAATTAAAGCAAGCCGAGGAAATAGATAACTTAAAGATGACTTTATATCCAGATAATTTAGATCCTTCAATATCAATCCTTCAAAATGAATTATTGGATGGATATAAAGATAAATTGTTAAATTTACTAAAATTAGATGATGTTAATTCTCAGGTCATACAATTAATTATTCTTAATTGTGATCTAATTTTAGATAAAATAAAATTTATGATTGAGATCGTTAAAAAAAGGGAAAAAGAGACTTTTCAAGGTAAGATTGCCCTGATTTGTGGCATTACTATCAATTGTATTTCAAGAGATTTTTTTGTATTAAAAGAAATTAAGATTTATAAAAATTAAATGAAACTAAAAAAGTAGTTCATATTTAATTCACACCATTAATTCTCTATATCCAAGATATTTCTCTTGTTCAATAGTATATTTTTTTATTGTGGAACTCCATTTTAAATTATTTTTTATAGCATCAATAAATAAATCTGTATTATGAACATGAGTTCCACCAATTACATATATTTTTCTTTTAAATAATGGATCTGGTAAAAAACCCGCTGTTGGTCATATAATCGAAAGCCTTTGAGCATTGGAGCAGAAATGTAATAATTCATCAATTGTATCGTTCATTATAGTCGTGCTGGTAATTAAGATCTTATTATATGAGTGAAGCTGTCCTGGATCTAATGTTACCATCCAATTTTTCTTTCTTTCTATTAATTCTTTTTTTTGTTCAATTATGATTAATTCATTACCTTTTTTTTCTAATAATTTGACTAATGAGGGAAAAAAACCTACCATTCCAATGGTATCATTTGGTTCAATATTTAAAAGTCCTAAAGAATCTGTCGTGTAATCAAAAGCAAATCCACATTTTTTTAAGTAGAATTGACTTATTGCATTTATACAGCCCATCGCGATTGATTTTTATATTTGACTCTTAGATAAAAATTTTTGTGCCATTATGGATGGTTCAATCCCATAAAATACTTTATGATCCATCCGTAAAATCGAACTTTTTATTTCAGGAGATAATCCTATAACAAAAATTCCAATACTATTATCTTCTAAAACTATTGCAGCAAAATTAGAACTTTTAGAATTATTATTATTGGATGGGACTATAATATCTCGAATTAATGGTATAGAAGCCATTTCTGAAATCTTATTGATTATTTTTATGTATTCTGAAGATAATGTCATTTTTAGAAATGATAATTATATTAAAAAAAATAAATTTTTAAAATTATTTTAAGTCTTATTTTAAAGAATGCTTTCCTGTAATTTTATCTAATTTAATTTTCAGTATGATTAGTTTATCGATCGATGCTTTTTGAAATACATATTCATTATTAGGAGAATAATGTTCCATAATGATTTTCAATGCTTCAATTTTTTCATTTTTATCTTCGATAAATTCTACCTTACCAAAACAAATTACACTTTGATAATTTGTTGACCAATTGCATGGTCTTTCTGATTTAATAATCTCATTTAAAATATCCATTTCAATGCATACATTTTTATTTTGGGTAAGAATTTCAATTTTTTTACCTGTCTTAGCAGAATGAATATATATAACCTCATCTTTAAATCCAAAATGAGCGGGAATGATATATGGAATATTATTCAATGACATTGCAATTCTACATATTTTACTCTTGAGAATGATGGAATGGAGAATGGTTTTATCAGTTAATTTTCGTTCTGATCTTCTCATGATGTTATCTCTAAAAATTTAAAATTTCAATGTTGAATTCGTTTTCTAATTGCGAAATAATTTGATTGATATGTTCAAAATTTCTCGTTTCAATCTCAATAATTACTTCACTTTTTTGATATTCTAATTTAAGGCGTTCCCTATCATGTATAATGGATATAATGTTCCCTTTTTCCTTAGCAATAATATTTAATATTTTTAATAATTCCCCAGGAGTATCTGGGATAACTAGTTTAAACTTTAAAAGCCTTCCTTCTTTTATTAATCCCTTTGATATAATTCTACTAATCAAATTTGGTGTTAAATTCCCACCTGAAAGTATTATAACTACTTTCTTATCTTTAATTTGTATTTTTTTATTTAAAATCGCTGCTAAAGCTGCAGCACCAGCTCCTTCAACAAAAGTTTTGGCTCTTTCCATTAGTAAAAGAATTGAGTTTGCAACCTCTTCATCAGATACTAAGACAATATCATCAACATATTTTTTTATCAATTCAAATGTCAAATTTCCGGGGTCTTTTACAGCTATTCCATCACATATTGTAGGTTTTACTGGAATTTTACTAATTACATTATTTTTAAAAGACTCCATCATTGATTTAGCATTTTCAGATTGAACTCCAATTATTTTAAT
>CAZRIR010000076.1:0-3171 GCA_964600195.1 uncultured archaeon
TTCTTTTATTTAATTTCAATAAGATTTATTCTTTTATTTATTTTTTATTTATTTGCTAACTATTATTTTAATTCGTATGTCATGAAGATTCTAATCTTAGATTGTTTATCATCGGGTGATGGAAGGAGATTATTTTCTAGAGATTTTATTGGAGGAGGGCCAAAGTTAATAGCAGGAGTTATAAATCAACTAAAATTACCTAATATCAAAATAAAGATTAAAAGAATAGAGAATTTTTTCTTTAAAGATGTTGATAATGATGAGAATTTAAAAAATTTTGATCTTTGTTTGATTAGTGCAATGACAATGGATTTTAAAAGTGTGAATACTATAGTTAAAAAATGGCGAAATTTAAACCATTCAAAATTAATTATTATTGGTGGACCGATTGCTTCTGATGACAAACTTTTAGAAAAAATTGATGCAGATATTCTTGTTCAAGGTGAAGCCGAAAAAAAGATTATGAACTTAATGAATATAATTTTTAGGGGTGATTATCAAGTTAGCGCTTTTATGGATGTTGAGGGAATACTTTTTCGCAAATCAGAAAAAATTTTTAAAACAAAACCATCAAAAGATTTGAGTATAGAAGAGTATAATACTTTTTCAGATCCTAAATTTTATCTTAGATATATTAAAAATTACTCTAATTATAAATCTGCCAGAATATATGTAGAGTGTTTGAGAGGATGTTCAAATTTTCATAGGAATAAGCTAGAATTAGAAAATAGTAATCCATGTTTAAGAGATTGCAATATATGCAAAGATTCAGAATTGAAAAACCGAATAAATTGCCCATCGAATATTCCGCCAGGTTGTGGTTTTTGCTCCACGATATCTACTTTTGGATATCCAAAATCTCGCGGTTTAAATTACATAGTAAATGAGATATTTGGATTGATAGATATGGGTGCTAAGAGAATAGTGTTAGGGGGACCTGATTTTTTAGATTATCAAAGGGAAATCCTAACAGAGAATTTGACCCTTACAAGTCCTAATATCCCCCCTGAACCCAATTATAAAGCGTTAAATGAACTAGTTGAAGCAATTTTACAACATAAAGCCATCAAGGAAGAAAGAGTTCAAATTTTTATAGAAAATGTTAAAGCTAATTTATGTACTTTGGAAGCACTTCAAATTATTACCAAAATTCCGAACTCAATTTTTTCAATTGGATGTGAAACAGGATCAATTGAATTTTCAGAGAAATTAGGTCGTCCTTTTATTCCAATTAAAACTTTAGAAGGAGTAAAAAATGCATCTAAATTAGGAATCCGTGTTCACGTTTATTTTATTCATAGCTTACCCGGTGAAACCATAGAGTATTTAAAAGAAAGCATAAATTTAATACAAATATTTTATAAGTTAGGAGTAGAAAAAATTACAATTTACAAATACCAAGAATTTCCCGGCGCTCCATTCTATCTGTTAAAAAATAAATCAAAAATGATGCAACTATCTAATAAAAAACTAAATTCCTATCGAAAAAAACTCGTAAAGACAGCGATAAATTTTAATAGACAAAGGAAAGTAGAAATGATAGGTAAATCTTATAATGTTATTTTAGCGGAGCAACATATATCAAATGTGTCGCATGCTATTGGATATATTATTAAGGGGGGTCCAAAGGTGTTAGTCAAAAATGCTTTTAAAGAAATTGGAAAACAATTATCAGTAAAAGTTACTCGTATTATTTCAGATAAGTTAGTAGAGGGAGAAATTCAAAAATATTAAAAATAATAAAATAAAAAAAATTAGAACTGAGTTTCATCAATATTAGGCATTTCTGGTGATGCCAAGGCTTTTTCAATATCTTCTGAAGGAAGTTCATAATCCTCAAGGTCTCCAGTCATAAATTCTTTATATGCTAATAAATCAAAAAAGCCATGTCCACTGAAATTAAATAGTATTACTTTTTTCTCGTTATTTTCTTTAGCTTTTAATGCTTGATCTATCGTTTCTTTTATTGCATGAGCCGTTTCTGGAGCAGGTAATATACCTTCAGCTTTAGCAAATTTTATACCGGACTCAATAACCTCAGTTTGATGATGCATGACCGCACTAATTATTTTATTATTATGCAGGATTGAGACTATTGGAGCGATTCCATGGTAACGCAATCCTCCGGCATGAATCGGAGAGGGGATGAATGTATGACCAAGAGTATGCATTTTAACAATTGGGCCTTTCATAGATGTATCCCCAAAATCCCATCTATATTGTCCTTTACAAACACTAGGACACGCTTTTGGTTCGACACCTATTATTTCAACATCTGGAAGAGTGCCGTGTAATTTATCTCTAACAAATGGAATCATTAATCCTGAGAAATTAGAACCCCCACCCATACTACCAATAATAATATCGGGTTTTACTCCAACTTTTTCAAGTTGTACTTTTGCTTCTTGACCAATTATAGTTTGATGTAATAATACAAAATTTACAACACTTCCAAGGGAATATCTGTGTTTATCGCTTCTCATACTATGTTCAACTGCTTCAGATATTGCAATACCAAGACTTCCTGGATGGTTAGGATCTTTTTCATAAAAAGCCTTTCCAGATTCTGTAAACCTTGAAGGACTGGCATGGACTTCTGCATTGTAAGATCTCATGAGGATTTTACGACCAGGTTTTTGATTAAAACTAGCCCTTACCATATATACTGTACATGTTATACCAAAGAGATTACATCCATATGAGAGCCCTGATCCCCATTGCCCTGCTCCTGTTTCGGTAACTAATCCTTCTAAACCATCTTTTTTAGCGTAATATGCCTGAGCAATAGCGGTATTTGGTTTATGTGATCCAGTAGGTGAATAGGATTCATTTTTATAATAAATTTGAATATCATCACCTTCAATTCCCAATTCTTTTTCCAATCCTAAAGCTCGATGTAAAGGGCTAGGTCGATATGTTCTAGCAAAAATTTCCCGTAATTCACTCGGAATAGGAATTGTCGGTTCTTGAGACACTTCTTGAAGCACACATTCCTTTGGAAAAATTGCAAAGGCCATTTCTGGTGGTGCAGGTTTTCCATCCATAGGATTTACCAAAGGAGTCATTGGAGAGGGTAAATCGGGCAAAATATTTATCCATTCTTTTGGAATTTCACTTGGTTGTAATAAAATTCTTGAATTAAAATAATCTACCATTTTTTTTTACCTGTTT
>CAZRIR010000076.1:3271-8845 GCA_964600195.1 uncultured archaeon
GTCTTCATTAAGGTATCTATTTTGGTACCTGCTGAAGCAATTACTAATCTTCCTGCATTTGTAACGACGATATATCCATCATTAGCTCTTACGATTATTTCGCTTAGATCCTCTTGAAATAAAGATTGTATTGTGGATCGTCCTGTCATAGTGAGTGCTGAAGCTAGCCCACAAAAAGCATCTGAATCAACAGTATAGTTTGGGAGTGCGCTAAATGCAATTTGGTAACCATCTTGGCTAACAAGTGCAATTGCTTCAATTTCCGCATTAGATGTTATGAAGGTAATTTGAGGGCTGATTTTTTCTATGTCATCGTTATTTATTCCCAAATCAGAGCCGAATTGGATTTTAATCACCTTTTTCTTGTTTCAGATAAAGATTTTTATTAATATGTTAAATTGGTCAATTTCATTCATTTTTAAAAATTTCAGAAACTGAAATAATATATTAATTATAACAATTATCATTAATAATTTTAATTATTGATAGAAATCAAAAATCTACCACTAAAAGTGGTTATAAAAAATTATCTAAAATTAATTGAAAATGTTATTTTTGTTGATCTTAAATTTCATTTTGTGAAAGAAGTTTCACGATAAAAGAATAAATCTAGTATTAGGTAAAATAGATTTATGAAATTGTTATTATATAAACTTAATAATTTTAGACTTTGATTGAATTTTTGATAGTTAAAAACAAAAATATATATTGAAGAATCAAGATTTATTTTTTGAATTAAATGATGATAACTACCCGAGAAGCAATCAACTATCAGTTCTCACTGATATTTGGATATTCATCTTCGAAAGATGATAACATGGTCGTGGGAGACGTAATTGGTCCTGGGACTTTAATGAAAGAAAAGGTGGAAGATTTATCGTGTGATGTTATCAAGTTTTTAAGAATGTACAATGCAATTTTAAGAGACTATACAGGATCTGAATTATATGCGATAGAATTTTCACTTTTTAACAAAGATGAGTTGCAAAAGGAAGGAAGCTCATCGATCAAAATTTACCCAAAATCGATGATTTTGTTGCCCGGAAAATATAAAGACTGTGAATGTTCACTTTTAGCTTTAAAACCAGAACCGGATGTCTTAAATCCTCATAAATCAAGAGATATCATGAATCATATATGTGAGTTATTTAATGAAATCGAGGAATTTTCAGAAAGACCTCAAATTGATAATAATTCAAGAGGATTACTTCTTCAAAAATTTTCATCTAGATTTAGCCAAAAACTTTATGGTGAACTATTAGAGAATAAATGGAATAAAAAACTAGTTGGTTTGAATGTAACTTTACCCACAGGGAAAGATATGATTGATAATTACGCGAAAGTAAAATCAGATCTACATATTTCATGGTATAAAATCCCACATGTGATATCATTCATAAATCCATATCATGAGCTGTATAAATCTCTTTATAGAGGGAAAAATGCAATTGAACATCTAAAATATGCAATAACAGAACCAAGTTCGGATTTTATTGTCGGTCATACTATAAGACTTGGAGTAGATCTTTTTGATTTATGCAATACTGGAACTATTGATGAGATGCAAGATAAATTTATTTCATTTTTAATTAAAACGTTTAATGATGATCTTAAACAAAATAATCGAAAACATAATATTAATCAATTGATGATAGAATTTAAAGAATTAATAATCAAGACTAACCATTTGACAAATAAATTTTTAGAACATTCAAATACGTTTGTAATTTCTGGAAAAAAGGGGAATATAGATGAATTATTAGAACAATTTAATGATCACATAGTTCAAAAAGGAAAATATGAAAATGAAAACTATGAAATTCTTCTTGAACTAACAACTTTATTTATTAAACAATCAGTTTTTAATAAAAAAAACTTGAGAGCATCTGAATTGAATTCAATATTCAATAATCTAAAAGAATTATTTAGCAATAGCTATGATATTATAAAGACTTCTTTACCAAAATATTTAATCTCCCGATGTCTAAAAAATACAACTAAAAATTTAGTTAGTTTTGTAAAAGAAGATTTAAACAATGAAAAAGAACATATAAAGATTTTAGGAGGATTATTTATTGAAAAGATGAATGAGTTCATTTTAAATCAGATTGAAATTTATCCAATCGCCCCTCAAATAGATTTAGAAAAAAATGAGGTTAATATCATAAAAAATTTTAATTTGTATCTTGCAAGGAATTTAGAGTCCTTTTTTAAAACCATTACAATTAAAATTACGGATATAATTTTACTTTTAGAAAATAATCCTCATTTTGATCTAAAATTGATTGAAAAAAATATTGAATTTCTGAAAAAATATCCTGGTGAACTCAATTATTTCGTTAACTATATCATGAAATATTCAACTATTAATCGTTTCTTAAAAGATAACCCTGAAGATGAAATTTCGGATCCTGTTACATTTTCTAACAAATTCCACAGATTTGTAGAAAAAAGATTCGGTGGGATAACCCTGGTTTGGAAACCTTATCTTCTCAGTTGGTTTAATGATTATGCCAAGCAATATTTCAAAGAATTAGATAAAAAACCAATGACTCTAGATGATATATATCATGATTTTTTAGAATTTTTTATGGATAGAGAGATTGAAGAACAAAAACCTGAGAATTTTTTCAGTTTTTTAGAAGAATATTCTAAAAAATTAACATCTGAACAAGAAAAAAGCGAAATTAATAAATTTTTGTTACAATTTAAGCATTATTTAGAATTATCAGTGGAATTTCCAAAAAATCTTAAACAATTAATTGAAGCCAGAATTCAATCATATGATATAAAACAGGAAGAATCTCTTCTAATGGAATTCTTACATATAGATGAGGGATTAAGTTTCTATCAATTCGTTAAGGAAAAAGAATTGAAATATTTTTCAAATCTGATCCCGAGACCTTCTTCTTTAATTTTAAAACATCAGGTATCAGATGAAGAACGATCATTATTTCATAAACCGCTTTATCACGTTATTAATTTTAAGTACTGGCATGGACATTCAAGTTATAGTATAGCCGATAATTTTAAAAATACATTCAGGGAGTGGGAGAAACAAGTATGATTTCCGGAATACAACGAAAAACTACTGCGGTGGAAGGCACCTTTAGATATTTTCAAACGATTGATTTAATCATATCCCATTTTAAAAGAGAAGCGGATAGAGAAAAGATCTTTGAACTATTAAATGAGAATTCAACACTAAAAGATTTTTTAATAGCGACAGCAACAATTCATTGTTATCATAATTTAGGTATAAGGGTACGACATGAATTAGAATTTGATAAGGAAACAGCGGAATCTACAAAAAATCTAGAACAAGTTGAAAAAAAAATAATTTTTGAAGAAATCTCCCAGTTGTTAGAAGGTTCTATTGAATTAGAAATTGATCTACTAAATAGAATAATCAAGCGAGAAAATACTTTTTTATCTTTTTTAATTGAGGAGCGTGATTTTAAGAGGCATAAAGCGAGAGAAGTTGATGAGATTGAGGAGAAAATTGAAAATGAATTGTTGGAGATAATAAGAAAACAATATCCGCCATTTTTTTTCTATGACATGGTTGGTGATATAATTGGTCTTACAAATCAAGTTAAAGAAGAAATATTAGAGGAAGCTTCAGGGTTAAAAGATCTTTCAATAGATTTAGAAAAAAAATTGGAACGAGAAGACAAAGAAGATAAGTTCATTGAAATCTCTTCTTTAAGCCGCTCGATCGAGAAAATGAAAGAGGACTTTGAATTTAAGTCTTATAAAGAACTTCAAGTAAGCGAACTACCCTTAAGAAAGATAAAAAAAAGAATTTTTGAACATTATTTTAATTTTTTTCCTATTTCGGTTCCCGCTTTAAAGATGTTTTCAGAAGCAAATCAAATTAAGAAATTGATAATTAGTAAATGTGAAAATTATTTGAATTCAAAAATACATTTTGATGATTTCGAGAAAGAAATTTCAAATTTTATTAGACAAATAATTTTTACAAAACTTAAAGCTCATCCTAATGATTTTATTTATTTCTTACAGAGTTTAAATGAAAATAGTTTCAATGAAATCATATATTTATTCAACAAGTATGGTATAAATGATATCCTCCAAATTATGAATATCAGCGAAGATGTTTTGAATGATATTGAGAAAAAAATGAAAATGTACAACATTAAGAAATTCGATATTATGGCATTTAATGACCCATCAAAAGATCTTATATATCAGTCTAGAAAATCTAAAATTGAGAATAACCCCGTTAATATAAGTGGAGAAGATCTTAATCTTTTTATGAAAAAAAAAGAAATTGTCGACCAAGTCATGATAAAAGAGATGAATTTAAAAGATTATTCTCATCTCCTCCTCTTAATGAATTTTAATGATATTTTAGATAAAATTGTGAGAGAATTTTTTTATTACATATTTTCTAAGATATTTAGACCACTTGCTCGAATAATTGAGCTTTATTTTAAAGTAGCTAATAATAAGGCATTATTGCTATTAGCTCTTAAAAAAATGAATGATACTAAAGCCTCCGAGAGGTGGGTATTCATAAAAATTGAAGAATTGCTCATTCAACGGATCAAGAAACTTCAAGAAGATTTAGTTATTGTATTGAACTCTTCAAATAAGCCTTTTCTCATCAATGGCTTCATATTAGCCCGCTTGACAGACTCTGGTTTAAAAGAAAATATCTCTGGGTTAAAAAATGACCCTAGTCCGTTTTATGAGGATATTGTGTCATTATCGTTAGATCCTAAACTAATATCACCCATTTCTTATTGTATTGCTTTTGATATAATAAAAAGGTTTGAAAAAATTCAAAAATCCCAAAAACAAGAGATACTGGAGATTATTGAATCAAAAAAGCATCTAGAAGAGGAAAAAGTAAGAGATTTGCGACAAAAACAAAAAGAAAGCACCTTAAATTGGATTGAACGAAGAATAACGTCGACCTTTATAAATATTAATAAACCAAATTTCAATCCGATTCATTTATATTGGCAAGAAAAAGATCTTAAAACCGCTATAGAAAGTATAAAGCTTCATAGTGAGTTGGAAGGGGGTACAATAGAAAAATTCTGCGAATTTTTTCAATTCGCAATAGATAAAATGAGGTCATTTGCTCCAAATATGAAATTTCCTGATGAGACAAATGTATTTAACGTTGTAAGCAAGACTATAAATGAAATATTAGAATTAAGACTTAAAAAAGTTCCAAGTGCGGAAGATATCGACAACATGATTGAGGGAGAACGATTTAAAATAGCTGAAGAAATATCTAAAAGGATAGGGAAAATTTTTGATAAAACACTATACATGAAATATAAGAGTTCAAGAAAAAGATAACACTCCTTTTTTAGAAATTAACAAAAATATTAAAATAATTGACAATTAAAAATAAAAGAAATAAAAGAATCTATCTTAAATGGTAAAATGAGTAATTATGGTATCAATTGTTAGATGGTTTAAAAATCAAATTAGCTATATAGTACAATCTGTAAATGATGTAGTTAAGGGGCTAATTTTATTTGTTCTTATCATTTCAGGACTAGTTTCTGCAATATTGATAAGGTTGACAGGACA
>CAZRIR010000077.1:0-2317 GCA_964600195.1 uncultured archaeon
TAAGATCCCTCACCAATAAAATGAGGATACTCTAAGAATTTTCTGATATGCCGACATTATTTTCAAAGTAACACTAAGGTGTTATTGAGCATTGTTTGAAAGTTATTGATTGAAGATACTTGTTCTTTTAAATGCAACCTTATGTCTCCCAGAGAGGGAGAGGTGATTGAAAGTAAAAATATAAAAAAATTGGTAAGATAATGCTATATGATTTGAAAAAAAAATGAAAATTCTTTATTTTTATTATTAAAATAATTTTTAAGGGTTAAATCATGTTCTATTAATGTCTGATTTTCATATAATATTGAAAAAAAAGAAAAATCTCCTTAAATGACAATTTATAGTGAAAAATTATGGAAAAATTCTTGGGATGAAGGTTTGGATGACTTAGATCCTTCAGAATGGGAAAAACTTGGTTCCTTGCCTCAAGCATTCAAAAAATCATTTGATAAATTTCCAAATAAAGTTGCAATATCGTATTTCGGTGTAAACCTTACATTTAAGGACATTGATCTTTATTCAAATCAATTTGCGAACATGCTTATTGATAAGGGGCTGAAAAAAGGAGATGTTGTAGCGTTCAATTTGCCAAACGTTCCTGAATACATAATAGGAATAATTGGTGCCCTTAAAGCAGGTTGTATTGTCTCAGGCGTAAGCACGCTTCTAAGAGAAATGCAAGTACAGTATCAACTTAGTGATATTGCAGAAGCAGGAAAAAAAGTTTCGCTCTTTACCCTTGATACATTATGCTATAGAAAGTTTAGAAGAATTGCATCGACATTACCTCAATTAAAACTCGTAATAACGTGTAATTTCGGTGACTTCTTACCTAAATATAAACAAACATTAGGAAAATTAGTTAAAAAAATTCCAAAAGGCATGAAAGGATATTTAAGAGATAAAGAAGTCATAAATTTTCATGAGGAGGTTTTAAATAAATATCCAACGACTCCTGTTAATGTAAAAATTAATCAAAACGATCTTGCGTTTATTATATATACTGGAGGGACAACCTCATTACCTAAGGGAGCGATGCTAACTCACGGTAATTCCGTTTCAAATTTATTGATTGTAAAAAAATGGTTAGGATGGAAGCGAGGAGAAGGGACTGCTTGCTCAGCATTTCCCATCTTTCATATAGCAGGATTATTTTTCTGTGAATGCTGCCTTTTTAATGCTCAAACTCAGATATTGATACTTAACCCCCGTGATATTAATTATATTTGTAAGATGTTAGCAAGATATAAACCAAATATTATAGTGAATGTTCCATCACTTTATCAGTTATTATTAAAAAATAAAAATTTTAAAAAAATTGATTTTTCTAACCTGGAATTATGTATTTCTTCAGCAGCACCTTTCCCAGTTGAATCTCAAAATCAATTAGAAGAAATTGTAGGGAAAGGGAAACTTATAGAAGCATATGGCATGACCGAAACATCTCCTATAATAACATTTAACCCTTTAAAAGGAAAAAGAAAAAAGGCATCAATTGGCTTACCCATAATGAACACGGAATTAGTGTTGATGGACCCTAAAAATAAAATTGAAATACCATTGGGAGATTCGGGTGAGATTTGGGTGAGAGGACCTCAAGTCATGGAAGGTTATTACAATAAACAGCAAGAAACGGAAATAGCAATTGATGATGATGGGTTTCTTCATACGGGAGATGTTGCAAAAATGGATGATGAAGGATATCTAACAATAGTAGGGCGCACGAAAGACATGATTATTGTCTCCGGGTACAAAGTTTTTTCAAGGAAAGTAGAAGAAACCATATACAGACACCCCGCAATTGAAAAAGTAGCAATTATCGGGATTCCTAATCCCGAAAGACCAGGTTCCGAAATTGTAAAAGCATTTATTCAACTCGAACCTTATTGGGAATTTAAAGGAACTATAGAGGATTTGAAAAAAGAAATTCTCCATTTTACAAAAGAAAGGTGTTCTCCTTTTGAAATCCCAAAAATAATTGAAGTTGTTGAGGAATTGCCTTTTACACCTGAAGGTTTTGTTGATAAGAAAGCGCTTCGAGGATTATAATAGGATTTTTAATAGGCGATTTTCATAACGGAAGGATTTGTTTGAATAATGAGTAATATATTTATTTAAACCTTGACATTAACTCATCATGCTTTCTTTCCCAAATATTATCTACGGATTTTTTCACAGCTTTTTTTGCTAATTTTTTAAGGACAGGCCTATTCATTAAGGAACCTATGACATTCATTACTTTTTCCACCAATAAAGATTTGATTAATCCTTCTATGGAATCATCTTTAGATGCTCGTTCGAGTATTTTTGAGAAAAT
>CAZRIR010000077.1:2417-8821 GCA_964600195.1 uncultured archaeon
TTAATCCTTCTATGGAATCATCTTTAGATGCTCGTTCGAGTATTTTTGAGAAAATCTTCTCTACATTATTATCTATCTTTTCTTGCAAGCTTGGAGATAATTTTTCAGATAACTTGTCCATTATTATCACTATCCTACTTTTTTTCTACTGCATTTTCAATCAAAACTTAAAAATTCAAATAATTTATCTAAGTTCCATTATATAAATCTTCTTGAAAGCAATAAATGGGGATATTAGCCTTACTATATTATAATTTCAATATTTAATTGATTCTTTTCTTAGATAAAATCAAATAAAAGTGAATATCTATGTGTGTTTTATAAACATTTTTTTTGATAGCTTGAATTTATTCAATTAGAGTTTAAAAAATTCTTTAGTGATTTAACTTCTTGTCAACGAGTTCTACAATTTGAGGAAGAACTTCACCTATTTTATCGTGAATGACTTCTTCGGCTTGATCATCGATATAAGTTTTTTGAATATTTATAATTACGACCTTTGCTCCATGAGAAATTGCTCGAGAAGGATAAAAAGAAACGGGTGAAACTAATAATGAACTGCCAAGAACTATTAATAAATCGCACTTATCGATCATTTCATCAGCTTTTTTTATGATTTTAGCTTCTAATGGTTCCCCAAAAAAAACTGCGTTGGGCTTTAGCATCCCGCCGCATTTTTCGCAAGCAACACCTTCACCTCTCAAAATTTTATTAACTAAGGTTGTTATCGGAAAAATTTTATGGCAACTCAAGCATATTGATTCATTAACGGTTCCATGGAGCTCAACGATGGGACATTTAGTCCTGGCTTTTTGATGCAAATTATCAATATTTTGCGTGAGAATTCCTTGTAACTTTCCTAATTTTTGTAATTTTGTCAATGTTTTATGCCCTTTATTTGGTCGAGCTTTAAATATCGTGACTCCCACCTCAAGCATCATCTCAAAATAGTTTTTCGTGTTGCTCGTGTATGAATTGATGTCTCCAAATTCATATGGGTCAAGTCGTTCCCATAATCCTGTTCCGGGACTTCGAAAATCGGGAATTTGTGATTCAGTACCCATTCCCGCACCGCTTAACACGATGATATTATTGGATTCAACGATTAGTTGGGCAACTCTTTCAAGTTTATCTTTATTATCCATCTTACTACAATGCTTGACTGTTTATATTAAAATTTAGAGTTATTACAAAATTCTAATAAACATCTTATTTATTTTAATAATTATCGAGTTTTATAGGTTATAATGTTTGATACTAGTGAAAAAAATATATTAAAGATCATAAATAAAAATATCAGATTAGATAATTATAAATACTAGATATATGTATAATATCGAGAGTTTGAAGGAAATTTTTTATGAAAGCAGTTCAAGGTCAGAAAGAGGTTAAGATAAATGATTATATAACTTTGAAATTAGAAAATAAAGAAACCATCATTAATGTGGCTGGAAAAAGGCTCTATCAATGCAAAGTATTGTTACTTAATATTCCCAGAGATAAAAGAGAAACTTTTAATGAAATAGACTCCATTGATGAAGCTGCTGAGAAGCTAGATCAACTTTTAGAACGTGATTACAATGATTTTACAAAATTAGCTACTCCCGAAGGTGTTTTTTGGGGGCATTGTTCTAACATTCAAGCGTGGGCTGAAAATGATTATGAGTTTCGATTATTGCATAGAAACTTGGCCTTTCCTTTATTAAAGAAATTAACAGAAGTAGGAGACCCTTTAGCTAAAAAAGTATTTAAAGATGAAGTAGCTCGAAGATTCGTAAATGGAAACACCAATGTAAGGTTATTTTTATTGTCTGGGAAATACTTGAAGTCTTTTGAGTTGGAAGAAAAGAATAGCCTCCTTGAAAGCATGAATCTTGAAGAGTTTTCAAAATCTAATCCAAAACTTTCTCTTGAATTGCTTGATAACCTTATAGCTAATAATTTTCTAAATATCACGGGAATTTTAAAAAGTGAGATAGAGAGGTGGATGCTGGATTATAATGATGAAGCATTGGTAAGATATCTTTTTTCAGAAGGATTTTTAGATTATTTTAATGACCATGAAATGAAAGATTTATTTTTAGAATGCATATTCAAGGGAAAAACAAGGATCATCCGATTCATATATTCTGGAGCTCGCGATTCTATAGAACATTTTGACATTTTTAATATTGAAACATTGAAATCTTGCGTAGATGTTTTAAAAAACATCTTGGAAGAAGATAAATATCCAGATACAAGAGAGTTCATCTCTGAATGGATGCAAAAAATCGTGATGGAAATAATTACCAGAGCATTTAAAGATTATAAGGTGAATGTATCTTTTTCTTGCGAAAAAGATACAAGTCGTATTCGATATGATGGAAACGTGATAAGTCTTTCCATATCTCGGAATGAACCCTGTCCAATAAAATTTTTCGAAGAAATTTATGGGTTGGAGAATCTAAAATATCTAAAAGAAATTAGATTTCTTCATTTTGAAAATTAAGAGATTGCATTTTTCAATCAGTTTGAACAGTTAGAAGAGTTGATATTGCAGCGGAATATAATAACTCATATGGAGGGATTACGTAATCTTTCTAACTTAAAAAAGCTAGATTTAAGTAATAATTATATAAAGGAGATTAAAGAAATTGATAATTTAATAAATTTGGAAAGATTAGATTTAAATTCAAATCGATTAATCGAGTTAAAGGAAATTAATAATTTAAAAAATTTAAAATACTTGGATTTAGGTGATAATGAAATCCAGGAAATTAGACCATTAAAAAATCTAAAATCTTTAAAGCATTTAAGACTGAACAGTAATAATATTAAAGATGTACATCATCTATTACCTCTGGAAAATCTTGAAGAATTAAATTTGAGTTCTAATGAAATTTTAGAATTAAATGAATTATACAAATTAAAAAATTTAATAAGACTCAATCTCTCATTCAATAAAATATCAGACATTTCAAGCATTGATAAATTAGACCATGTTAAATATTTATATATTTCAGGAAATCTCTTTAATGATCATTCTTAAATTGTAAAATTGATCTTAGACCATTTTGTTATGATTTAACCTTTCAAAAAATTAGAGAGAATATTTTTTAGTCGTTCTGGTGCATCAGGAGCAGTGAAAGAAAATTGAATAATTTGATATCCAAAGAATTGGTCCGCGTTATAAAAATCTAATATCTGTGATTGCTCTTGGTTATTCACCATTATTAATACTTTTTTAGAGTTATTTGATTCTTTTAGTATTTTCCTAATAGCATGGGGAAATTTTTGTTTTAGACTTTGTATGTTATTAATCATAAAAATTATATGAGTGTCCTTTGGTAATAATCTGTAAATATTGATATCAAATCTTTCCGGGTCATTAAAAATTTTCAACATGATGTGTTTATCCTTAATTTTTAAATTATATGGAATTAATTTAATTTCTTCTGCGGTAATTATTGGATATCCTTCCCAATAATGAAACCAAATTATTCATACCCACGGATTTTATATGATTGAAACAAGGAGCGTTATTTACAAAATTTGTATAGTAGGTGATTATAGTTGGGAAAATCTACTCAGGTAACAAGGATTTATTTATTTTTTTTCTTTTGTATTTAGGAGAAATCTAGGTTTTAATTCAAATGAAAAGATTAATTTTTATGGAATGGCTTTTATACTATAATTTAAATAATGCTATTCTTATTATTATAAATAATACAATCAACTTGGAATTTTGCATGAGTGAAACAAGGAGCTTTATTTACAAGATCTGCGTGGTAGGTGACGGAGGTGTCGGAAAAACGTCCATGGTATTACGTTACTGCGAAAATTCATTTAAAGAGAACTATATCATGACTATTGGTAGTAATTTCTCGACAAAACAAGTCAATTTGCCCGATCATCCCAATATATCTGTTAAACTTCAATTATGGGACTTGGCTGGACAAAAACATTTTAGTTTCGTGCGTCCACCATTTTATAGAGGTGCAACAGGGATAGTTTACGTGTTTGATCTTACTCGACGCAGTTCCTTTGCCAATTTAAATGGATGGCGGATAGAAGTAGAAAAAGTCATTGGCACGGGAAAGCCATATATCTTAGTTGGAAATAAATTAGATTTAGCTAACCAGGATATGAGGGAAGTGAGCAGCCAAGACGGTCAATCCTATAAAGAAGAATTAGGAGCAGTTGAATATATTGAGGCAAGTGCAAAAGAAGATGTTGAAATAGAAAAAATTTTTGAGAAATTATCCATGAACATTTTAATTTCTTCTGGCAAAATTTAAACTCTATATTTATGATTTAAATTCATTAAATTAAAATTCAGTTGAGAATTCTAATATTATAAATTAATTTAATAAACAAATACTCATAGGTTAAGATCTTAATGTTTGGAGCAGGAGGAAGGGCATATGATAGAGCCCTTACAGTATTTAGCCCTGAGGGGCGATTATATCAAGTAGAATATGCTTTAGAAGCTGTTAGAAGAGGTACGTTAGCAGTTGCAATTAAATCAAATACGGATGTATGCATCGCGGCACAAATTAAGGTTCCATCTGTTTTAATGGACGCGGATGCCATTGATAAAATTTTTCAAGTTGATGAACACATAGGTGTTGCCATCTCAGGATTGCATGCCGATTCCAGAATGTTAATAAATTATGCAAGAACGCAAGCTCAATCCTTTCGGTTAACATATGACGAACCGGTACGTTTAAGCATGCTAGTCAAATCTATTGCAGATATGAAGCAAATGTACACGCAATATGGGGGTATAAGACCCTTTGGTTGTGCGCTTTTCTTTATTGGTATCGATTCCACGGGACCACAAATATATACTACGAGTCCAAGTGGTATTTATAGATCATTTAAGGCATATGCAATCGGAAGTGGAGAAACAACCGCTAGAGAATATATTACTGAGAATTATAAACCCGACTTAACTTTTGATGAATTGGTTAAACTAGCATTAAATGCTTTAAAAGAATCTAGCGAAGATGAATTGAACAAGGATACCCTTCGATTAGGCTATATCAAATCGGAAGAAAAAAGATTCAAGATTTGCACTAAAGATGAAAATGAACAATTTTTAAGCGCGTGAATTCAGTTCAATTTCTTTTTTATAAAATTTTTTTAATCTATTCAGAATTATCAGAATTCCAACAAATTTAGATTTGGATAATTCATTTGAGTGTCATGAAGGTTGTCCCAAGAATCCATGCATCGACATCAAGATAAGAAATCTAGAAGTAAAAGAATTAAAATACAATAATAACAATAATATTAATTATGAAAAATTTAAAATTAAAAGGATTAAAGTACACTGAGGGAAAATTTGAACTATTTAATGATCGATTTGTGATGTTCCCCCCCCAAATCATTGACATTTTATCATCTATTTATGGTGAAGGGGTGTTATCCTTATTAGTCTGGCTTGGAAAAAAAGCTGGTTGGAATTTAATTCAAAATTGGGATGCTAATCTCAGAGCGAAAAGCATAAAAGATCTAACCAACATGTTTACGGACATCATGTCAAACTTAGGATGGGGTCGTTTCGTAGCAAAGAAGATTTCTGAAGATCAAATTGTAATAGAGCACCATACAAACATTGCAACAGAATTAGAAAATCCTTCAAAAAATATTTGTTATTTCATTAAAGGATTCCTCATGGGTTTTGGGGAATATGCTCTTTATAGAGTGAGTGTTAAAGAGACAAGGTGTTCAATTGAAGACCCCAAATTAACACATTGTGAATATGTTATTGATCAAAAAGAAGTTACTGCATAAATTTTTCATTTTCTTATTAAAACTCATGACTATAGAAAAACAATAAATATAAATTTCCCGACTTTTATAAAGGATATATAATAATTATCATCATAATTTCCTCCTATAAATTGTTTTGAGAAACAAGTGAGAAGCCATGGCAAAGAAAAAGATTCGTGAACAATTTGAAAAAGTATTTAAAGAAGGCAATGATAAAGCGATAAAGAAGATGTTATCAAAAAATCCATGGTTGTTAGAAGAGATTTCTCAAGAAATGGATGCGACCATGAAAGAGGAGGATTTAATTTTAGCTGCAATTGGAGTCATGGAAGATGACCTTAATCATCCAATCACCATTGAAGAGATACTTTTATGCATAAAACAAGATTTCAAAAAAAGTAAAAACATGTCCCAAGTAGAAGAATTATTGGAAAATGTAAGTAAGCTTAATCTAGTGAAAAAAATAGATGATGGCTGGACATTAACTGATGAAGGTGGCGAGGCATGTGATGAATATATCCGGAAATTTCGCGCACAAACCTAATTTTTTCATAAGAGTAGTTTTAGATTTCTTTATCTCCAAAAACATGGAAAATATTTGAATATAAAAGTCTTAAAATGAGTTTTTAAGTCATAATGGAATATTA
>CAZRIR010000078.1:0-8814 GCA_964600195.1 uncultured archaeon
TGCTATAATCAGGCCAATATTCATTTCGAAATTTAAACTCCGCATATGAGGCATCCCATAACAAAAAGCCCGATATTCTCGCTCCATCATCCATTCCGGTCCGAATGATGTAATCTAATTCGGGTATGTTCCCAGAATTAAATTCTGGGATGTCATTCAAATATAGATAATTTCTAATGGTATCTCGAGTTATGTCTTTAGGATCAATTTTATCTTGAATCATTTTTCGAACACTATCGACGATTTCTTCCTGACCATCATACATTATCAATAAATTAAGATAATTTTGATCGTGATCCTTGGTAAATTCCATCAAATCAATTAGTTTATCCTTAACATCACTCGGTAGTTGGGAAATTCGCCCAATAATATTCACTCTTACCTTTTCTTGTACGATTAAGGGATTAGTTTTAAGCTTTTCACATGCTTTAATGATTATCTTGTAAATAAATTTGAGTTCTTCGGTAGGTCTTTTTCTTACATTTTCAATTGATAAGCAATATACGCTCAAATAGTGGATACCAAAATCAAAAAAGCTCATTATTATATTATTTAAGGCTTCATATCCTGATGAATGACCTATTTTTGTGTCTACCTTTCGTTCTCTCGCCCATCGGCGATTTCCATCTGGTACGATACCAACATGTCGTGGGAGTTTGTCTTGTGAAAATTCAAATAGGTCTTCCATTTTTGATCACTATTTTTTAGATTTTTTTTATTTTTATTAAAAAAGATTGCATTTTTTAATAAACTTACGTTTCGATAGTTTATACCCTTTTAGGATAATGTAATCATTTACTTAAACATTTGTTTAAATAAAAAATTTCTGAATTTTTCTAGATAAATGTTGATCTAACTAAATATAAAAAGACCTCCTCTTGAGAGATATTATACGTTTTTAATGGACGCTTATATGATGACCAAAGCTCTTTTTAGAGAATCCATTAAAAAATTATACATATTTAATTAAGTTAAAATGGGGAAAAAAAGGGGTAAACCTTAAATTTCCGTGATACTTAATTTTTATATCAAACGTTTGTTTAACTAAATATGGATTTGTCACAATAAAAATTCTTTTCACACTAATTTTACGACATTTGATTTTATCAACGAATTAAGAAAACAAAAAAGCAAAATAACAAAAAAGAACGGCGAAATTATCCATGATAGGAAATGAATATTTATTCTCTAATATAGGTATTGACTCGATTGCTTTTTACGCTCCAAGGCATTATCTTGACATTGAGGATTTAGCAATCAAAAGAGGAGTTGATCCTGCTAAGTATAAAAAAGGGCTCCTCTTAAAAGAAATGAGATTACCTGAAGCGGACGAAGATATCATCTCGATTGGATTAAAAGCAGGTTATAATGCTCTCCTTAGAGGAAATATTAACCCAAAGGAGGTGGACGCCGTTTTTGTGGGCACAGAAACGATGACATATAGCGTCAAATCCGTTTCCAACATTTTTGCTGAACTTCTGAACATTTCCCCGAATTCAATGACTCAAGATATTTATAATGCATGTGCCGGTGGAACATTGGCAGTTCTAAATGCAATTGCTCTCATTGAAAAGGATGTCATTTCTAAAGCACTAGTAATAAGTGCAGATATATCTTCATATCCAAAGCATAGCCCAAGCGAACCGACGCAAGGATCTGGGGCTATTGCAATGGTGCTTTCTAAGAATCCTCGAATTGCAACTTTTAGTAAACAATTCGGTAAAATTTCTGGAAATGTTAATGATTTTTTCAGACCCGCCCATGAAAAAGATGCGCAAGTATTTGGACACTATTCTTTAGATACTTACTTAAATTTTCAATTACAAGCATATGATGATTTAGTTAATCAAATAGGGGACTTTTATGCAGATTATTTTGTCTTTCACGCACCTTTTTCAAAAATGCCCCTAAAAATTGTCCAAAACATTATCGAAAAGCGATGGGCAAAAAATGTCAATAATCTATTGAGTTACACCCGAAATGATTTAGCAACCTCATTATTCAAGAAACTTGATTCAGTAATGCAAAATATTAGCGTTCTTCCTGAATATGTATATTTGAGGTTGAAGGAGAAAGGCTTTTCTTCTGAAAGCTTAGAGAAGATCTCAAATTGGGTCGTTTCAAGCGTAAAAGGTCAGGTATTACCCCACTTAAGAGTCCCGATGCATTTTGGAAACATGTATAACGCTTCAGTATGGGCTCAAGTGTGTTATATTCTTGAAAACCATGCGAATGATTTTGATACTCTTTATTTTGGATCTTATGGTTCCGGTGCGACTTGTATATCCGGATTATTAAAAGTTCAACCCACGTTTCAACCTATCGTTTCAAATGGTCCGAAGGTAAATGATTTCATCCAAAATAAAACTCAAGCAAGTATAGAGGATTATGAAGAATGGAAAAAAGGGATTGTTATGCCTGATATTGTATTAGGCAAAATTGTAGCCCATGACGAAAATGATAACCGTGGTTTTGTTCTCCATTTCTGTGATGAGGGATGTATCATTCCAAATTTTAAAGGATTGAACTATTGTCCAAAAGGACACTCTGGATTTCATACCCGATTTTTCCCTCTTTATGCCGTCTTGGAATCTGATAACCTCATTCATGTTCCCTCATTTGATACACGAGTGCTCAAGGATGGATTGGTAAGAGTGGCCCATAATATCAGTACACATAATATCTTGGAATATGAAATGAGAAGGGTTGGTCCTACAGATGAAAAGAATCCTTCATACACGGCAATAGGTTTATTGAACTGGGTTCCAATGTACATTCCCGTTAATCAAGTTTTCTAATTTCTTTTTAAAATCTTATTATTGATATTTTCTCTCAATTTGGGTTTGAATATTTAGCAGTTGCTCCAACTTTTTAATTATCTCTAAAATGCAAAAAGAAGAAGAATTTATTTTTATTACTTTGATTTAAATTTGCCTTTTAGTTTTAAAGCCATGTTGTCTAATTTATTTGCCGTGGCAGATACTTCTTCCATCGTACTTGACTGTTCTTCTGATGAAGCTGTAATGCCCATCAAGGAGTCAAATAATAATTTGATTTGATTGATTATCCTGTTTAATCTTTCGTCACTATCAGATATGGTGTCTTTTGTTTCGACTGAAAGTTTTCTCACCTCGTCAGCAACGGCGGCAAAACCCCTTCCATGCTCTCCTGCCCTGCTTGCTTCAATGGTTGCATTAATTGCGAGTAAATTGGTTTGATCAGAGATATTTTTTGTGAGCCTCAGGATCTTTTTTATGTCATCCGAGGAATCTCTAATATCCCTTCCAGTTTCAAGCACGCTTGTTACAGTAGAGCTAATCTCTTCGGAAGCAGCAGAAACCTCTTCTGAACTTGAAGCCAATTCCGTAGCCATTGCCGATACTTCATTTGCAAGCTTAGAATAATTATTGATTATTTTTACTACATAGTAGAATGAAAATATTGTTAAACCTCCTGCAACTCCCAATGAAAATATTGTATAGGCAGTATTAAGAGCGACATCAACATCACCTACTCCGAAATAGGCCACTCCAATTAATAATACAGGAAGTGTAATAATATATCCCGAGACCATTAGAGTTAATACTTTAAACTCTAAACTTTTAACCGATATTTTAAATACCAAAACTATTATTACATAAACTCCCAAAAAGAAAATAGGATTAAATATTATACTATATATCGCTGAACCCATACCTTGAAATAATATATTAAATCACCACCTTTTTTGAACATATATTCCCTATATCTAAAATAATTATGAAAAGACTATAATTTAAATTTATGTATTAAATCAATTTTAAGAATATATATGGATTAAATATCCAATTATATTTGATAATGATTTTAATGGGAAACTTGTGGGGAAAATTAATTTATTTTTAAAATTTAACCAAAATAATGATTATAATTAATTTTTTAGGATGGTTGGAAAAAATAATTAAATACTAATCGTGCTGGATATATATCTTTAGTCATTATAATATTTGGATTTCTAATTGTAACTGCAATGTAAATTTAATAATCGAAAATTGTTAAAAATAACAAATTACTCATTTATTTAAGCAAATTAAAATTATTATTAATGCTTCCGATGGTTTTATTGAAGATTTAGTATTAATGGGAGTATAGAAAAAAAAATATAAATTGATCACCCTAAAATTATTTAATCAATTTATGAATTAATGAAAACCTTTAGTTTTATAAGATGTGTTTCTGTAACTCCTCTAAGAACTACAACTTTAGTTTATAATTGTGTTATTAAAATTATGATTTGAGATGAATCTCATGGGACTAAGAGAATACATTAATAAGATTGAAAATAATGGAATATTACGCAAAGTTGATGTTGAAGTATCTAAAAAATTGGAGATCTCTGGCATTTTAAAAGAGATGGAGCCAACTCCCGTATTATTTAATGGTATTAAAGAGTCGGAATTTAGAGTAATAGGCAATTTGTTTTGTACAAAGGATTCGATTTCATCTTATTTTGGGGTAACGCCTGCTGATTTGATTCCAATGCTTTCTAAAGCGATAAAAGAACCTTCGGAACCGGAAGTTATCTCAAATGCGCCTTGCCAAGAAATTATTGAATCAACGATAGACTTGGATAAAATTCCAATCTTGTTTCATTGTGAAAGGGATGGAGGAAATTATATTAGCTCTGCCGTGGTCGTGACAAAAGATCCTGATCACGGTCAGAACTTGGATTTTCATAGAGCCATGCAATTTTCAAAAGACAAGTTTGCAACTCGAATAGTAAGGGGTCGGCACTTTCATAAATTTTTAGAAAAAAGTGGTGAATTAGAAGTTGCATATTGTGTTGGAAATTCTCCAAATATTTTGATTGCCGGGGCTACTTCCGTAGATATCGGATATGATGAGCTTACCATTGCTAATAGTTTAGAACCTATCAAACTAACTAAAGCAAATTCCATGGATCTCATGATTCCTGCGGATAGCGAATTTGTGATAGAAGGAAAGGTTTATTTAGAAGAAAAACATGCGGAAGGGCCATTTGTAGATTTAACAGAGACCTATGATATTATCCGGGAAGAACCTGTTTTTGAGGTAAAGAAAATCACGCATCGAAAGGATGCGATCTGGCAAGCATTATTACCGGGAGCCCTTGAACATAAAATATTGATGGGCATGCCACGTGAACCCACCATCTTTAATAAAGTGAAAGAAACAGGAGTGAAATGTTTGGATGTTAATATTAACCCAGGAGGGTGCTCTTGGTTGCATGCCATCGTTCAAATTGATAAAAATTCAGAAGAGGATGGAAAAAAAGCAATAGATGGTGCCTTCGCGGGACATGGAAGCTGCAAGCACGTTTTCATTGTGGATAAAGATATTGATATATACAATCCTTTATCGGTAGAATGGGCGATGGCCACTCGATTTCAAGGAGATGCTCGATTATATATGAAAGATAAAGAACCAGGAAGCAGCCTTGATCCAAGTGCCGAACCCGGTACAAAAATGACCACAAAAATTGGATTTGATTTAACGAGGCCACTCGTAGCTAAGGGAAAAGATTTTGGCTTGGCGGAATTTCCAAAAGTCGATATAAATAAATACTTTAAATAAAATGAGGAAATAAATATGAAATTAACGAAAGAAGAACAAGAGCTATTAGATGGGAAGCATGGAAATGCTGTAAAAAAATCAATGGAAATTTTAACTACTTTAGGAGAAATTTTCAATGCTGAAGACATGGTTGATGTAGTTGGTGTTCAAATAGCTGGTGTTTCTTATGATAATCTGGGAGAGGCAGGATTAGAGTTTCTAAATGAAATGGCAGAGGATGGAAAGATTCGGGTACTCACGACTTTAAATCCTGCGGGGATGGATAGAGAGAATTGGCAAACTTTAGGTATCGATGAAGAATTTGCCAAGAACCAAAATCGCGCAATTGATGCATTTGCAAAAATGGGCATCATTACCACCTGTTCTTGCACTCCATATTTGATTGGAAATGCACCCCATTTCGGGCAATATCTGGCATGGGCTGAAAGCAGTGCTGTATGTTATGCAAATTCTGTTATCGGTGCTAGAACCAACCGAGAAGGGGGCCCAAGTGCACTGGCATCAGCTTTGACTGGAAAAACCCCTAGATATGGTTATCACTTGGATGAAAATCGTCATGGTGAGGTTCTTTTTAATATCAATGCTTCCGTGATCGGAACTGATGAATTTGGGGTATTGGGGAAAATAATTGGAGATAAATTAGGAGAAGTAGGGAAAAAAATCCCTTATATTACTGGAATACCCTCCGCAACCGTCGAAGAACTAAAGTCTTTTTGCGCTTCAGTGGCGACCTATGGGGGGGTCGCATTATTTCACATGGAAAACATAACTCCTGAATTTGATAAATATCCAAAACCTAACGAGATCTCATTTGAGATATCTAAAGATGATTTGGATAAGACTCGCTCTGAATTAATTGATAAAGAGAGCGAAATCGATTTTGTTAGTATTGGTTGCCCTCACGCCTCCATTCATGAAATTGCATCTATTGCAAAATTATTGGAGGGGAAAAAAGTTAAAAAAGAATTTTGGATCACGACTGCCCGTCCTACAAAGAAAATAGCGGATGAGGCGGGTTATTCAAAAATCATTGAGGGCGCTGGAGCTAAATTTGCAGCTGATACCTGTTGTGTCGTCGCACCAATTAAAGGGCGGTTTAAAGGTATAATGGTAGATTCTGCTAAAGCTTGTTATTATGGTCGAGCAAAGAATAAATTTAAAGTTAAAATCGGTACTATTGAAGAATGTATCGAGGAGGCAATAAAGTGAAGTTAGAAGGAAGAAAGATCTATAAAGGAACCGCTGAAGGAGAAGCTATCGTTACCAAGGATGGCATTTCGTTTTATGGTGGGGTGGATCCCGATTCGGGACAAGTCGTAGAAGTTGGACATGAGCTTGAAGGAAAAACAATATCAGGAAAGGTTTTAGTTTTTCCAACGGGGAAGGGATCGACGGTAGGATCCTATACAATATATCGAATGAAAAAAAACAACACGGCTCCCGTTGCCATCGTGAATAAACAAATAGATACGATAGTAGCGGTTGGATGCATTATAAGTGAAATTCCTTGCGTAGATCAAATAGATATTGATAAAATTCAAACTGGACAAAAAATCATGGTAAATGGTTCTGAAGGAACCATAGAGGTGAAATAAATGGGAATGGGTAAAGGGTATGGGAAAACCATCCTTTTTGGAGAACATTTCGTCGTATATGGATTGCCCGCAATCGCTTCAGCTTTAGGCACGTCTACCATTGCTAAAGTAAAAGTTGTTGAGGGAAAAGGCTGGGAAGTTGATGATAATAGACCTGCAACTCCAGGATACAAGAAACAGAAATATGACGAGGCAATGCAATCAATTAAAAATGTCATAGAACATTTAAAGATAGATACGGGCACTCAAAAACTTGAAATTGAATTTGCAGGGGATTTATATGCAGCAAGTGGGGTTGGTGCTTCAGCTGCTCAATGCACGTCATTGGCACGAGCATTGAACGATACGTTTGATCTCAATCTAAATGATGAAAAGATTAATGAAGCGGCTTATGAAGGAGAGAGGGCATATCATGGAACACCCTCCGGTATCGATAACACGGCATCAACATACGGTGGATTGATATGGTTTGTTAAAAATCTAAGTGGCGGCAAAAATACAATGGACCTTTTAAAATCTCCTAAAAAGTTCCCGTTAGTAATTGGAAACACTGGCTTAACAGCTTCCACTACAGAAGTTGTAGCCGATGTGAGAAAACTCAAGGAAGAAAGTCCAGAAAAATTTGATAAGATTTTCAAGGATTATGAAGCATTAGCTAAAGAAGCAAAGGAAGTGCTTCTTGCTGGGAGTGTCGAAAAAATCGGTAAACTGATGAATCAAAATCATGAACTATTGCAACAAATAACCGTTTCTGGAGAAGTGAATGATAAATTAGTGAAAATAGCACTTGAAAATGGTGCAAAAGGAGCAAAAATGACGGGTACCGGAAGGGGTGGATTAGTAATTGCAATTGCAGAAAATGAGGAAATCCAAGAAAAAATTGCCAAGGCGATTGAAAAGGAAGGTCATGACGCTTGGAGAACAATGATAGGATGAGTGCGTGAAATTTGAACAACAATAAGGAGATAATATTATTAAAGTTAGGCGGAAGCCTGCTTACTGATAAAATTAAACCATTTTCCATAAGGGAAGATGTTGTAAAAAAAGCCGTTCAGCAAGTAATTGATGCTAATATAAAACTCATAATAATTCATGGAGGCGGTTCGTTTGGTCATCCCCACGCAAAAAAATACAGCATTACTAAAGGACTTGATCAGTCAATTCCTGATCAAATATTTGGACTTGCAGAAACTCATCAATCAATGAATAAATTCAATAGTTATCTAATAAATTCATTTTTAGAAAAAAAATACCCGGTTTTATCCATTCAATCATCAAGCATTTTTATCAAAGATTCAAGCGACATTTTAACACATTCAATTGACATCATTGAAACCGCATTAGACCTGAACATGCTGCCAATTTTGTATGGAGACATCATATTGGATAAAATTGGTTCTTTTTCTATCATATCAGGAGATCAAATCATTTTAGAATTGGGCAAGAATTTAAAAAAATATATTATTTCAAAGGTTATTTTCACGATGGAAATTGATGGATTATATATCATTGATGAAATTGATCCAGATAATAATGTTCTTGTTGAACAATGTAAAGCAGGTGAATTAGATAACTTAAAGTTGGCAAATTTGGGACATAAAATAGATGTCACAGGTGGAATTAAAGG
>CAZRIR010000079.1:0-7443 GCA_964600195.1 uncultured archaeon
TCCTTTTTGTTATATAGGATATCATCGCATGGAGCAACTTAAAAAAGAATTTAATTTAGATGTTGAATGGAGACCGTTTGAGATTCATCCTGAAACACCAAAAGACGGTACCTTAACTGATGAACTGCCATTTCCACCCGGATATTTAGAGATGGCATTTGCTAATGTCAAGCGCCTTGCTGATGAAGATGACCTAAATCTTAAATTTTCAGAAAAATTACCAAACTCGCGGTTAGCACATTATATTTCTGAATTTGCTCGAAATAAGGGAAAATTTGATGAATTTCATAAAAAAATTCTCGAAACTTATTGGTTTGAAGGAAAAGATATTGGAGATAAATCCTTATTGTTAGATATTGCTGAATCAATTGGACTCAATAAGAAAGAGATAAATAAGTACCTTAATACGGACGAACCTTTTAAAACGGTCCAAAAATCTTTAAAAGAAGTGAAGAAGTATGGTTTAAATGGTGTTCCATCATTCATTATTGAAGATCAACTAATCATCGGAGCTCAACCTTATGATGTTTTTAAAAAAGTAATTAATAATATCTTAAACAAGAAATAAACCCTTTTTTAGAACTTAAATTTGTGATGGATAAGACGTGTATCATCATTTTAAAAGAATATAACATGACCATTTTATTAAGAAAATTAAGGGAGCAACTTAAATTGAATTTTTTTTTATTATCAAAATAGATTAAAAAAATTTAAAAACTGAGAAGAAAAATGGATAAAAGAAAATTAGGGAAAAATGGACCCGAGGTTTCTGCACTCGGGTTAGGTTGCATGGGAATGAGCAATGCTTATGGAAAAGTACCAGATAAAAAAGAGATGATCAAGTTGATACAAGAAGCTGTCAAGCGCGGGGTTACCTTTTTTGACACGGCTGAAATATACGGGCCATATACTAACGAAGAATTAGTAGGTGAAGCACTCTCGCCATATCGTGATCAGGTAGTCATTGCCACCAAATTTGGTTTAAAATCAGTTGATGGAAAATTAGTCCCGGATGGTCATCCTGAAGTTATAAAAGCTTCAGTAGAAAATTCTCTTAAACGTCTTAAAACAGATTTTATTGATTTATATTACCAGCATCGTATCGATCCTAATGTCCCTATTGAGGAAGTCGCTGAAACCATGGAAGAATTAATGAATGAAGGTAAGATTAAGTATTGGGGGCTATCAGAAGCGGGAATGCACACAATACGGCGAGCTCATAAAGTTCTACCTCTGACAGCTATTCAAAGCGAATATTCAATGTGGTGGAGGCGTCCAGAAGAAGATCTATTCCCAATGCTCGAAAAACTTGGAATTGGATTTGTTCCTTACAGCCCTCTCGGCAGGGGTTTTCTCACTGGAAGATTCAATAAAAATTCTAAATTTGAAAAATCTGACTTTCGTAATATTGTTCCTCGGTTTACTCCTGAGAATCTCGAAGCAAATCAAGTTCTAGTGGATCTTATAAAAAAAATTGCTGCAGATAAAGAAAAATCACCTGCTCAAATAGCTTTAGCATGGTTGCTTGCTCAAAAACCATGGATCGTTCCAATCCCGGGTACGACGAAATTAGAACGACTTGAAGAGAATCTCGGATCTGTTGATATCAAACTAACATTAGAAGAATTAAAAAGTATTAATTACGAACTAGATAAAATCAAGATTATAGGCGACCGTTATCCAGAAGAATTGGAAAAAAGAACAGGATTATAAATGGTAAAGATCCCATCATTAACTTGAAAATCAGAACCACACTATTATTAATTATCCTTTTTATCACATATTTTTTCTATATATATTATTACCCTGTGGAGATGGAAAAATTATTCAATAAGGAAGAGAAGATTATCGAAATCTTCCATGATTTCATTTCAAGATCTTCATTTAATAGTTATATTGATAGTTAAAAAAAAATCTTTCATTACTTTTTAAACATTAAAGAAAAGGCGAAATTTCTAATTATAATTGATTTATTTATTTTGAACTATGTCAGTAGTTTGCTGTTTTAATGATTTCCTTTTTGTTAATAAGCTGGAGAATAAAATTGGAATAAAAAAAGTAAAAACTATACTTGATGCAATTATAATAGAATATAATCCTGAACTTATTAGACTATTATTTAATAAAATTGTTATAACAACTATGCCAGTACTAAATTTTACCGAGATTCCTATTCCTAACAATAATGAATCATTTGTTCCAAGATATTTTTTTCCACTTATATAACTTCCAAGTATTTTTGCGGCAAAACTAACTACAACAACAATAACGATTAATAATGGAAATGTTAAGAGATACTTCAAGTCCATAGATGCTCCAACCCATAGAAAAAATATAGGTGCAAAAAGACCATAACAAATAGTTTTAATTTCAGATTCGACTAATTTTAATCGTTCTTTTGGAATAAATGTTTTCAAACCTATTCCAGCCAATAAAGCAGCAAGAGGGGCAGCTTCCGCATAGAGCCCTACACCTAAAAACAAAAATAACACGAATACTATAAAAATAAATAGTGATTCTATACCAGTATGTTTAAATTTCCGTCCTTTTTCTCCAATTTTAAGAAATCCTAAAGTTAAAACAAATATAACAATAAGAGCAAGAAGAATTATCCCCACATCAAAAATATTTTGTGTTCCGGTTCCTACCAATAAAATTACCAAGATTAAAGTAAAAATTTCAGCAATATCATCAAGTGTTCCTACTCCTATTATTGTTTGCCCTAAAGGCTTATTAGTTAAATTAAATTCATCTAATATCGGTATTAAAATTTCCTCTCCAACTGTTGCAAAGGATAATCCTACGATAATAGAGATAAATATATTATAACCGAAAATGAAACATATAAGAAGGGTGCCGAAGAGGGTAGATAAGAAAATAGTTAAAGTGGTTGATTTAATTATAAATTTTCCCTGATTTTTCATTTCTTTAATGTCTATCTCAAAACCGATTATAAAGAGTAAAAGATACATTCCTAACTGAGCAAGGAAATTAAACTCAGAGGAAGTCGTAATCATGGTAAAGGGATTATAAATTGCTAAAATAAATCCCAAAAGCAAAGAAGAAAAAATCCAAGGAATATGCATCTTTTCTATTAACTTTCCAATAAGAAAGATAAATAAAAATGCAATACTTAAGAAAAGATATATATTTATTTCCATATTAAACCAAGTTAGGAAAAACCATATTTAAATCTTATATATTAAAATTCTAATATACTGATGAATGATAAATTGCAATTACTAAATCTATTAAAACAGATTTTAGTATTTAGTTTAGAAAAAATTATCCCAATAGATTAAAATCCCCAAAGCTTTCCAATGATCTTTTAAAATATTATAATCTAAATTTATATTAATAACATGAATAATATGTTTTATTCAAAAAACTTCTTTTAATTCTTTTACTGTTTTGAATAATTTTCGCAAAGATTTAAATTTTTACAATTACTAATTTATCATATCATAAATATCCGTTCATATCTTAGGATAATTATGGCGTTTTTACTATTTTTTGGGATTTTACCTTATATTAGCATAATTATTAATATTAATTATTCTCTTCCTGTATACAATTCTAACTATACTATTATTCTTGGATTTCCCTTATGTGTTTTGGGAATGATTGTTATTCTTCATTCTCTTAGTAGTTTATTTTTCAAACCAAAACAAGAATTTTCAACTTCAGCTGGGGTTACAGAGAAATTAATTATTAGTGGATTATATCGATATGTTAGAAATCCGATATTTATTGGTTATTTTATTGTAATTTTATCAGAATTTTTCATTTTTGGATATATTCTAATTCTAGCATATCTTTTGATTGTAATTATTTTTACTAACATTTCGGTAATCTATAAAGAAGAAAAAATATTAGAAAAAAAATTTGGTTCTGATTATATCAATTATAAAAAAAAGGTACCTCGTTAGATACCTCGACTATAGATCAAAAAATTTTTTTAAAATTATT
Source organism: uncultured archaeon (assembly GCA_964600195.1). Taxonomy (GTDB): domain Archaea; phylum Asgardarchaeota; class Lokiarchaeia; order Sigyniarchaeales; family SOKP01; genus FT1-020. The sequence goes on from CAZRIR010000079.1 coordinate 3,970, forward strand.
TGATATTTATCAAGTAATTCTTACAGATAATCAAATAAGTTAATTCAAGACATATTTGAAAACATATTTTCTAATTAATTTTTTAATATGTTACTTAAAATTTTATAATTTATCATTGATATAATGATTATTTTTACATTCTTCATTAATTTTGAAATCATTTTTTCCAAATAAGTCATTATAGAGTTCTTTAAGATAATTCTTAATTTCTTGAAGTTGTGCTTGACCTTTCTCGGTTATGGTGTAGTATTTTCGAATTTTTCCATTTACATTTTTTTTTTGAACTTTTAAATAGCCGGAGAATTCCATACGATTCAACCAAGGATATAAGGTACCATCAGAAATTGTATAATCGCGCTTTGCAAGTTCTTCCTTTATCCAAGATCCATAAAATCCTTCTGACAATTTTTCTGCGTAATGCAAGATCTTTAAAAGGATATACCCTTTTTTGAATCTTCGAGCGGGATTAATAGTTCTTAATTTGGGTTTCATTTTATAATACCTTTATTCTATAAAAATCGTATAATTGACAATATTTATAAAGAAATAATATTTTATTAATATTATTGTTATTCGATATCGGTTTTCGATATCGACTCTGAAATATTTATAAATTAAATAGGATCTTAAAATTAAGAGAAGTTAAAAGCATGATTTATGAAAAAAATACTCCAGATAATAAAGAAAACGCAAAAATTAGGCTTTATTTTGGGGTTGCATTACCCATATTAATAATGGGACTTGTTTCGTTTTTTACAGATATTTCTACTGAAATGATTACCAGTATTTTACCATTATTTATCGAACAAATCGGAGGAACGGCAATGGTTTTGGGCATTATAACTGGTGTCACAACAGCCTTAGCAAATATATTGAAAGGTGTTTCTGGGTGGTTGAGTGATAAGATAAATAAGCGAAAACCTTTCGTAGTTGCAGGATATACCATTTCAAATTTAGCAAAACCATTCATTGGCTTGTCAACTTCATGGGAACAAATATTAGGTTTTAAGTCCATCGATAGGTTTGGGAAGGGGCTTCGGACTTCTTCAAGAGATACTCTCATTTCTTACTATGCTGTCGAAAAGGGCAAAGCATTCGGATTGCATCGCGCAATGGATACTGCAGGAGCAGTGGTTGGAACTTTATTAGCCTTTCTCCTTTTATTTTTATCGTGGTCTTATTCTAGTATAATAAGATTCTCAATTGTTCCTGGAATCATCGCCATCATATTCATAATTCTCGTGAAAGATGTTAACCCATTGAAAATTGACGAGTCTCTTCATTCAAAAGCAGAAGTTCCCAAAGTTGATAAAATTACAGGCAATTTTGTGAAGCTTATTATTATCTTAGGTGTCATTGAGTTCGCGAGCATAGATATCTCTTTTGTGATCCTTCGTTCCTCGGATTACATCGTAAATGAACTCTTATATTTAATTCCCCTTTTTTATCTTATATCTAATATCGTGTACATGCTATTTTCTCGTGTTATGGGTTCATTATCAGATAAAATAGGCCGGAAACCTCCCATCATAATTGGTTTAATGGTATTACTGGTATGTTGCATTATTTTAGCTCTACCCGTTCAAATTTCCATATTTTCATTGATTACTATAGTACTTATTTTTATTATGTATGGATTTTACTTGGCATCCGTGGATCCAATCTCTAGAGCATACATTGCAGATTTAGCAGGAAAAAACAAGCGTGGTCGAGCTTATGGATTGTATTATCTCTCCATAGGATTAATAACAATGGGAGAAGCTTTCATATTTGGCTTTATTTATGATATTTCGATACTATGGGCTTTCATTTATGTCTCAATATTGCTATTGATTTGCACTGTAATTTTTGCAGCCACTAATTTCTCTAAAATCACAAAAAAAGACAAATTTCCATAGTTAACTATTCTAATTTTATTTTTTATTAACTTTTTTAATTACTAATTTAATCACATTTAATGCAGAATCCACTGCTTGATGTGTACCTAATCCTGAACCTCCAGCATCACACCCTACATGAAATAATCCTTCTATCGGAGAATCTCCTTTTGGTTGTTTTTTACCAGTCTGCCCAACAGACAATGCTAGTCCATATGATTCTCCACCTTGACCTGGTAGAAAACTATCGGTACCCACGGAAGGAACTGTTGCTGGACCAAATGATTCAGTTCTTTCGACATGGTCTAGGATTTCGGGATAAAGTTGTTTTACTCGTGATTTTACATAAGTTAAATAAGGTTCAATATCAATTTTTGGATCGGGAAGACAAGACATGCACGCATATACAAGTTGCTTTCCTTCAGGGGCCAGATCGCCAAATACAGAAGTTGTTCCTAGATATATGTAATTTTTTTCGGGTTTTTTTATCCCATTTGCCATTTCTTCAAATTCAGCATAATTCGCAATACATCCTTCAGGGAATAACACTATCGAGGATGTGTCTAAAATTGGTTTATCAATAATCCATCTGTATCCGACACAAGCTAAATTATACTCTAAACCAGATACCCATTCCAAATAATTTTTTTTAAAATGCTCTTTACCTATCAATTTAAAAACTGTTTGTTTTAAACCAGCATTGCTAATGATTATTGGTGCATAATATTTTTTTCCATCTTTAGTTTCAACTCCTGAAACTTTACCATTTTCAACTATTATTTTTTCTACACGAGTTCTGAATAATGCAGTACCCCCAAAATCTTGAATTGCTTTAGTGAAAATTTCAAAAACGTATCCGATACCATTCTTGTAGTACCTACCCCCTCCATTTTTCATGGCAACCTGAAAGATTTTTACCATTTCTGCTGCACTGGTTTTATCAGAAGTCAGTTCAAAAGCTCCCTCACCGAATGATGCTAATATAAAAGTACGTATTCCTTTTGGTAATGGAAATTGATCCAGATATTCTTGACTTGAAATATCATGTAGTTTTTCAATCTCTTTTGGATGTAAAGTCGCTAAATTTTTTAATACTTTAATTGTCTGAAATAGTTCTTTAAAATTCCACCATTTCACCCCAAAAGTTTTCAACATCTTAATATTACTTTGTTTCATATCATATTTTCGCATTTCACCGTTCTCATTCTCGTAAATTATTATACCTCCAATATCTGGAACCATCTCAACATCATTTTCATAACCAATTTCATTGAGAATGTGCTCAAAATGTGAATTGTAATATGGAACGCCACTTATTGGAAATAATTCGTAATGAAATCCATTTTTATGAATGGTCATCATTCGACCACCAGCTCGAGGATTTTTATCGATGATTAAAATTTTATATCTTTTTTTAGCCAAAAGAACACCAATTGAACTCCCTCCAGGGCCGGCCCCTATTATGATCATGTCAAAATTACTACTATCCTTAATGTTTGTATTTTCTTTTGTCATTTTTTCTATCTCTTTTATAAATTACTATTGCACGACAATGTTTTTTAATGAAACATTGTTATATAATAATACAATGTTTTTT
>CAZRIR010000079.1:7543-8752 GCA_964600195.1 uncultured archaeon
ACAATGTTTTTTAATGAAACATTGTTATATAATAATACAATGTTTTTTTATCTATTAATATTTTATGAGAAGATATATAAGAAGTAATTATACATTAGCAATATCCAACTTTAATTAAAGTAAATAGGGAATAAAATTGAAAAAAGAATCAAACTATAAGGAAGACTTAAGAATACAGCGAACCAAACATTTATTACGAGAATCTATTGCCATTTTATTAGAAAAGAAAGATTTAAAAGATATTTCCATCCAGCAACTATCAAAAAAAGCAATGATTTATCGGACAACATTTTACGCTCATTATAATGATAAATATGAATTAATGGAAGATTATTTGATGGAAACATGGAAAAAGGAAGTTGATCTTAATGGTAAAATTGAAAATGATATAAATGAAGAATATTGGAAAGGTATTTTGGAAACAGTACAACATTTTAAGAACTATGCTCACTTATACATACAATTGAATGAAAACCGTTCAATAATTTCTGAATCAAATTTAATTTACTCTACAATCAAGAAATTCTTTATAATTTGGCTTGATATTATTCAAAGTGATGATTCAAAAGCATTAGTTCCCAAGGAAAAGATATCTGATTTCTATGTTGCGGGGTATCTCAATTTAATTTTAGATTGGTTATTAAAAGGAACTAAAGAGTCTTGTGAATCAATGACAGATATGTTTATTGCCCTCACTGATGAGAATTTGAAATATATATTAAAAATCAATTAAAAGTAAATATAATTTCAATAAATAGTAGGTGTAAAAAATAAGATGCTTTTAAACATTGATATTGGGTTATGATTATCTGTTTTTCAATTCCTTTTTTATTTCTCGAATTAATGCCTTTCCTCCATAGTAGATCACGGGGACTCCAATGCATAGCAACCAACAAGTAATGGAAAGCCATAAATACAGTGGGATTCCATTAATAACAATGACATTCAGGGGAAGAAAGGCAATACCCGCGATGGCTAATAAAAAACTCACGATAACTACTATTGGGACTTCGGAACTTGCAAATTTTTCCTTCAGTTTTGACATATAATAAACCTCGATTTAATCTATAAAAGTGATATTTCCTCCAATACTATTTAATATTTTTGGAATAATATACAAATTTTTAAACAACTTTTATACTAAGAAAAATAATCTATTTATAACGCAAAAAATAATTTAGGATTGCTAAAATGAAATAATGTTATCTA
>CAZRIR010000080.1:0-8634 GCA_964600195.1 uncultured archaeon
GATCAATTGGAAAAATTATGTTCTTCAGATCATTTTCTTTCCAAGAACTCATTTCTTCGCGAGAATATTCAAATATTTCAATTGCCTTATCATTAGCATACACGATCTCATCTTGATTGATTATAATTCCCATTAAAGATTGATCGCTAATACTTCTGAAAATTTCTTCAGATTCTCTTAGTTTTTGTTCTGTTTTTTTTTTCTCCGAGATATCCCTTAAAGAAGTAATAAAACCAATCACATTCCCATTCTCATCATAATAATTTTTTGAAGTGGTGGCGAACCAGACATAATGACCATCGCTATGGCGTAATCGGAACTCTATATCATTAAAAATATTTTCCTTTTTTTTTGAAAGATTTCGAGTTGTATTTTTGAACATGTTTATTAACCATTTCATGTCTTCAGGATGAAATAAACTAAACATTTCTTTTAAAATATTATTCTCATCCCTCCCTAGCATAGTGGTTAACTGATATGGAATTCTCAGCTCATTTTGTTTAAATTTAAAGGTAATTATCGCATCTTTTGTATTTTCTAAAATATCACGATAATTTTTTTCGGATTCCTTCAATTTTTCTTCTGCAATCTTGTATTTTGTGATATCAATTGCTATCTCTAATCTTACTCTTTTATCTCCTTTCCAATCAATTGCTTCGTCGATACAATGATACCATCTTTTTAGCTTTTGGTTATAATGATCCCAAATATATGGTGTGATAGGATTTTTCCCGAATAATTTGGTATTTGTACAAAACGAACAGGGTGAATCTAAATTCTGGAGGATTTTATAACATTTCTCGCCAATAATTTCCCTTGAAAATAACTCCCTAATCTTATCATTGGCATACAATATTTCATAGGTTTCAGGATTGGAAATATAAACACTTTGATCCATCTTATCGAAAATTGTTTTGAATTGTATATTTGCCGAATCAGTCATGATTTGTGTAAATATTAGTTAAATGAAGTAATGTAAAATTTAACGGATAATTCTATACAATTAACTAATAATACAGGTTCTATTTAATTTTTCAGAAAACGATAATTATCATCAATAATTTCACTATATTAACCTTTAAATTTTAATTGATCCGTACCTGTTAAGAAAAGTAGAATAGAGCTCTTCACTGATTTTCAAAATTTTCTTATGATTTTTGACTAATTTTCCAAGTTTATCTGGAATGTGACTAAATCCATGATATACGCCTGCTAAACTACCACCTATAGCACCCACAGTATCACTATCTCCTCCTGCTGTAGATAAGGCATAAATGCAATTCTTGAATGAATCTAAATTGCTTAAAAATAAAAAAATGGAGCATGCAACGGTACTCATCGAATAAGGGTGCACGAAAGCATGTGAAATATAGTCTTCTATAAAAAATGGTGATTTAACTCCTGCTTGTGAAAACTTTAACAAACCCGATTCAACAGATAGATGTAAATTTTTTTTTACCTTTTTCAAAATTTCAATAAATTCTTTCCATATTACATTTTGAGAACCTGAAATAGATGAAATGATAACTTTAAAAAACTCATCAACAGAGAAACCATTTTTAGGATCTTGGAAAATCAAGTATGAAATCGCCCGAGCAATGATAATTGCTCCTGCTGAAGCTGCGGGATGCGAATGAGTGATCTCACTTGAAGCTTTAGAGGCATTGATTAAGCTTCCGGGATCCCTACAATAGAAAAGCCCAATAGGCGCAATTCTCATAACAGTTCCATTTCCTCCAGAATTAGATACAGCCTTTTTCCAATCAATGCCATATTTAAGTTTTTTAATAGCACTCAGGCAACCATAACCAGGTCCGATTGGTGGATCATCGAGCCATAAGATGAATTCGTTTATAAAATTATTTAAATTGAAACCATTCCCTCTAATCAAAGCTTGAGCGGTATGAAGCGTTAATTGGGTGTCATCAGAATAATTTTTAAATAATTGTTTATGATTTGCAATATAATTATCGAAATCATTAAATTTAGAATAAATCTCTTCCCTAAGCATGCCCTCAAAAGGTATACCGAGTGCATCTCCGATTCCAACTCCTAATAAACAACCCTTGAATTTATCTAGGTAATTGACTTTTAACATTTTTATAACCTTTTATAATAGAAAGAATTCTATTTAAAAAAAATGTTTAACAGGCGAGAATCTCTTTTATTGTATTCACTAATCTTTTAAGTGAAAATGGTTTATCGATAAATCCGACTGATCCAATGGCTATAGCTTCTTGATGTACAGTTTTATCCGCACTAGCAAAAATTATTTTCTGGCTGGAATTGATCTTTAATATCTCTATAGTTGCCTCAATTCCGTTTTTTACAGGCATCCTATGATCCATTAGAATTAGATCTGGTTTTTCATTGAATAATTTGAACATTTCAACCGCTTCAGCGCCATTATTTGCTATACCAATGACTGAAAAACCAACTAATTCTAAAATTTTCTGATATAGCAGTTGTATGCTCTTGTCATCTTCAACAATGAAAATAGTCGTCATTACGGTTAAATCTTCTCCAAAAGCCTTACTCTAGGTTCCATAATTTATTAGATATAGATCTCATATCCAAATTCTTAGCCTTACAATCAAAGCTTTCTTATACTATTCTATATAATTACCTTCATTTATTAATTTATTGTGCGTTCCCTATACCTTTTTTATAAAATTTTATTTATTTAATATTTACTCAAAATTTTAATCAAAATAATACTATAAATCCCCATTATTACAAGCCTCTCTAAATATATCGAGCAATAGATTATGGTATGACTTTTGTCGTGTTATTACACTTATTTGACAATCTATCAATACCTTTCACTAATTCGTGATAACTAAACGGTTTTTTTATGAATAATTTTGCACCTTGTCTTAAAACTTCACTTTCAACGGTTAAATCTCCACTTATAATGATAATCCGAGCATTTTTATCAATTTGTAAGATTTCTTTTGTAGTCTCAATTCCATTCTTTTTTGGCATCCGATAATCCATTAAAATTATATCAGGCATTTTTGAAATTGATTTTAAACTAGCAATTGCTGCGCTTCCAGAAGTTTCTTTTCCAACAACCTGAAATCCGTTATTTTCAAGTATTTTTTCATATAGTTGCTGTAATGATATATCGTTTTCGATAATGAAAACTGAAGGCATGGTATTTTCCTCTATATTATATTGGAAATATTATACTCAAAAAATGATAATATTGTACAAATTTATATAGAAATTAGAAATATTTAAGTCTTTGTTGGCATTTTAAAGTCTTATTTACCACAAAATGCTATTTTGAATTTATTTAACCTTTAAGCTGAAAATCTTAAGCGAGGAAAAAATAAATTTAAAAAACCTTAGATTTATCATAAAGAGCATCTTAAATAGTTGTTAATATGAGTAAATTATTGGACCTAAAAAAGAAAAATAAGATAAAATTTTATTGCTTTACAGTGGTGGACTCGATACATCATGTATGCTAAATTCTTTTTGAAATGGTTAGACTTTAAATTAATATTTGTATAATTAATTTAAAAAAATCTAAATATTTTTTAATTAGTTCAAAAGACAATAAAAACAAAAAATAATGCCTGTTTTTATTCCATATAATGATTTTAAGGAAAAATACACCAAATTCATTCCGTTAGATAAAGAAATCTTGGAAATCTCGGAATATAGTGATATTTCAGCTATATCTGAAGTTTATTTTCAGTTTATTAGAAAAAGAAAATACAAAGATCCTTCAATAATTTTATGCACGAAAGAAGGTAAAGCCGCGATTATATATATTCATAAAAAAAATCAAAAGAATAAGGTTGAATTTGTGGATAGTGATTTACAAACTAGGATTCTCAGGGAAATTGCTTTAGGAAACCTTCCAAAATTTAAACGATTGAAAATTTTCGTTAAAGAATATGGAAAGGATTACGTTAATTTAGGAGAACGTAATTATTTAGGTACTATTCGCTTAAAATTGATGGCTGGAACGCCAGGAAAAAAATTATCTGCTGGAAATTCAAAATTGATAGTTCCAGCCTGCAAATTATGTGATGGTTTAGTTTTTAATCGATCCGGGGAAATAAAACCTGATTTGCAAAACTGTATATTCTGTGGTAAACCTTTAGATTATTATTGGCGTGTAAGATATATTTATGAACTTGATTTTGATTTTAATCCAGAAGATTGGCATAATAAAAATAATTATGGATTAACAATGCCTATTCGTTATAATGGAGTTTTATTGGGTATTACTGTTGACTATAATCAACTATACAATTTTTTACTTCATTATTCAAACTTGTTTCCAAATAAGGTTGTTGGTCCATTTGTAATTGCATTAAATAATATTTATCAAACTATTGGAGAACATTCATGTTATTTTTATCATGTTGATGACGCGATTAAAGAAATTGCTATAATGGATCATGATTTGCCTGATATCGCTAATAAAGAACTCTTTCATAGAAATCTTGTATATCCTAAATCCGCGTTTTTTAATCCTGATATCCCAATAAGTCAAAAAATAAATAAGGCAAGACGAGATGTGGAAAAAATTCTTCAAAACAAAAAAGAAAAAATTAAGAAAAAGAAAGCAATTGAAAATACATCAGTTAATTTTAATCTCCTATTAGCTAATGATGACATTTTTGATATTAGAAAAAAGCTTTCTGATGTCTACTTGAATATTACTCATTCAAAACGAAAAAATCACCGTGATTATGAAATGGGATCCTATCATTATTCAGCAAAATATTTTGTAAAAATGTGTACTTCAGGAGGAAGATCTAAAGATTTTGATCTAAGGCTTAAAGCTGGTGGGATTAAAGAAATCACCGAGATCTGTTTTTCAGAAAAGGGTTTGAAATATATCATGAGTAAAATACAGTAAAATGAAGCCAAACTCTTTTCTGAGGTAAGATTTTTTGCCCTTGAATCGATTGCAAACTACAATAATGATATGCATTATTATCTTAATCCAATCTTGAATCCCCCAAATAAAGTATTTAAAATTCCTAAAAGTAAATATATGGTTAAAGCCTGTAAAAAATGCAACACTATGCTACTACGATATAGTTATCAATGGGTCATACAAAAGGATGATTTGAAAGAATATACTTGTCCTTATTGCAGGGAAGATTTAGAAATAATTGAAAGAGATAGACAACTCGTACCTGTTACCCTTGATTTTAAAAGCACTAATTGTAATATTTCTGGAACAAATAATCAAATTGGCGTTATTTACAATGGAATCCCCGTCAAACTCACAATTAAGGTAAAAGCATTGCTTTATTTTCTTCAGAATTATCAAAATCTCTTTGAAAATGATCTCATCGGACCTTTAAATATTAGAATGATGTATCGTAGAGGATTGGGGATGATCGATGATCTTGAATTTGGACCTCAAGTAGAAAAAATAGAATGGCGTCCTGTAGTATTATTTCCAGAGGATTTAATTGCGTTTTGAACTTTCATAGCTCATCAAACTTTATTTGCAAAATTTATGAGAAGAATTGTAATTAACAAAATTTTTACAGAAGTATAATCATAGAAAATGATAAGTAATAGGCTAACTTATTTCAAAGTAAATTTATATTTATTAATAGAAAAATTCATTATAATATAAAAATGTCTGGTGTAGATTCAAATAAGAAGAAGTATAATAAAATTTTATTACTCTATAGCGGTGGGCTCGATACCTCATGCATGCTAAAATGGCTTCAAGAAACATATGGTGCTAAATTGTATACATTTACAGCGGATATAGGGCAAGAATTTGCGGACGCGAATCGTTTTAAAGAAATAGAGGAAAAAGCCTATAAATTGGGAGCAGTCAAGCATTTTACTGTGGATCTGAAAGAAAAATTTGTTAATGAATTCATATACCCAACTATAAAAGCAAACGGTCTCTATCAAGGAATATATCCGCTTAGCACAGCAGTTGGAAGATATTTGATTGCCATTGAAGCGATTAAGATAGCTAAAGCGGAAAAGATAGATGTAATTGCGCATGGTTGCACGGGAAAAGGAAATGATCAGATTAGATTCAACATAACTGCTAAAGCATATGCTCCTGAAATTGAAGTCCTCCAACCGATGATTGAGTGGAATATGGGCAGAGATGAGGAAATGAAATATGCAAAAAAGCATGGTATTCCCATTTCAAATCAAAACAAGAAATATAGCACCGATGAAAATCTATTTGGAAGAAGTGCCGAGTGTGATATATTAGAGCGTCCAGAAATCGAGCCTCCTGAGGATTCTCGAGAGTGGACCACCTCACCAGAAGATGCTCCTGATAAACCAGAAAACATTTTCATTAATTTTGAAGAAGGTATTCCTGTAGGATTAAATGGAGAGAAAATGAATGGTGTTGATCTGATAGGAAGACTCCATGAAATTGGATGCAAACATGGTGTGGGAAGAATAGAACACATGGAGGACAGGGCAATAGGACTTAAATCGCGAGAAACCTATGAAGTGCCAGCAGCTTTGATGCTTATAAGAGCTCATAAAGATCTTGAAAAGTATGTCTGCACCAAGCATGAAAACTCATTTAAAACCATTGTTGACCAGAGATGGACTGAGCTTGCTTATGAAGGACTCTGGATCGACCCATTAAGAGACGCATTACAAGCATTTATAAATGAAATAAATCAAAAGGTCACGGGAAGCGTTAAAGTCAAGTTATTCAAGGGAAGTGTGGAAGTAGTAGCTCGAGAATCTCCTTATGGTTTATACGATTTAAATTTGGCTACTTATGAAACTGAGAGTAGTTTTGACCAAACCCTAAGTTATGGCTTTATTCCAATATGGGGGATGCAAAGTGAAATGGGATTTCTTATTAAAAAGAAAGTTGAAGAGAATAAGAAAATAAAGTAAAAAATATATTCCAGTTTTCTTTAGTACCATTACCATTAAAGTTATAAAGATTGGTAATAGATGAACTATTAATTAAATGATAACAGATTTATGGATAGCATTATCATGTCAAAATTTAGTAAATTAGATAAATTAAAAAATGTCATCACGGCGATGATCACCCCATTTAAAGAAGATCTTACCCTTGATGAAGAAAAATATCGTGAATTCATAAAATTTCAAATAAATAATGGTTGCCAACCACTTACCATGGGTTCAACAGGTGAGAGTGCTACCCTGTCGCATGATGAACATCATAAAGCAATGGAAATAACCATTGATGAGGCAAGAAAAAGTGGCAAAGATCCTTTTGTCCTTGCTGGTGCGGGAAGCAATGCCACTCATGAATCTATTTCATTGTGTCAACATGCTGAAAAAGTTGGAGCAGATGGCCTATTAGTCGTGGTGCCATATTACAATAAACCAATGCAACATTCTTTAATTGAACATTTTTCCGCCATTGCAGATTCCGTATCCTTACCAATAATATTGTATAATGTTCCTAGTCGTACGGTTAGGAATTTAGACGTGGAAACCGTTATTACTCTTTCAAACAAAAAAGACAATATTGTCGGGATTAAAGAAGCCAGTGGGAATATTGATCAAATAACACGAATAATAAAAGGCTGTCCCGATGATTTTATTGTTTTAAGTGGTGATGATTCCCTAACATACCATATCATGGCTCTCGGAGGAAAAGGGGTTATAAGCGTGGCGTCTAATATCATCCCGGGTAAAATGGTAGAATTCACCAATGCAATGGAAGGTAACGATTGGATGAAAGCAAGAAAAATGCAACTTGAATTGTATGACTTATTTAATATATTATTCATAGAAACTAATCCCGGTCCGGTTAAATATGCTGCTGAATTGATGGGATTAATGAATAAAAGGTTAAGACTACCGCTCAGCCCTCCTTTAGAGCAAAATCAAGCAAAAATAAATGCTGAATTACACAAGCTAGAATTAATTTAAAATTTTTTATTATCCTACAATTGAGTGAAGAAAATGATAAAATTATTAATTTTAGGACCAACAGGTTCAATGGGAAGGTTAATAAGCAAGCTAGCACTAGAAGATGATGAAATAGAGATTGTTGCGGCTTGTGATATTAATCATATTGGAGATGACCTTAGTACACTGGTAGGTTCAAGTGATCCTAACAAGCTTGTAATTAGAGATGTTGCTGAACTTCAAAGTATTATAGATGAAGTAAAACCTGAAGTTGCAGTTGATTTCACGATTGCCCATGCTGCTGAAAAAAACTGTATAACCTGCGTGAAAAATGGTATTAAATGTGTGATTGGAACAACGGCATTATCCCAAGATTTTTTAACTGAATTTAATAAGTTGGTTTATGAAAAACAAGCTCCTGCGGTTATATCTTCAAATATGGCCACTGGTGTAAATATATTTTTAAAAATAGCTGGAATTTTAGCTCAATATCTAAGTGATTGGGATATTGAAATTGTTGAAGCACATCATCATCGAAAAGCAGATGCTCCAAGCGGAACCGCAATGATGATCGGTCAAACGATAGCTGATACAATTGGAAAAAAATTTGATGAAATTGCAAAATTCGGAAGGAATAAGGGACCAAACAAGAGAGAAATTGGTGCTAAAAAAGAAATTGGCGTTCATGCAATAAGAGCGGGTGATATTGTTGGAGATCATGTTGTATTATATGCTGGACCTGGTGAACGTATAGAGCTCAAGCATCAA
>CAZRIR010000081.1:0-8603 GCA_964600195.1 uncultured archaeon
TTGATTTTTTATTTTTTTTTGGTAAATCTTTTCTAATTTTTCTTTATGTTTTATATATTTATTAGTTAAACGTTCGAGTTGTTCATCTATTTTTTTATATCTTTGATTTGGATCTAAAGATTGTATAATTTTAACATTATAAGGATCCTTTTTCATTATTTTTCTCAACTCTTCAGAAAACTCATTAAATTGATCTATATCACCATTCCACCTTTCAAGATCAAATACTGTTTGAAATTTATTGTTAAATTTTTCAGTTAATATATAAATAAATTTCCTTATTTGCATTTCATTTATTTGAATTTCATCATTTATAGCAACAACAGTTAGAATGTACTTAGAAAAATCAAAGAATATTCTGTGATTTGATAAAGCAATGTGTTTTATTTTATCTGTAAATACTTCTCCAGCAAAACTCAACAATGCTGAAAGAAAACTTAGCATTAAGTTTGAGTCTATATCATCTTTGGTCAAATCTTTATAAACTTCTTCAAAAAGACAGACACCAGATTTAAGTTCTAAAATCCATATACTTTCGATGACATATTCTATCTTATTTTCCATATTTGAACATTTGAAATCATTTTAGATTTAAAAATATCTTTCTTAAAAAATATAATGAAAAACGTTTGAATCATAGGGCTCTATAGCCAAATGTATACAAATAAGAGTAGGGCTATTTAAATACTTGTCATATTAAAATAAATTATTTCAATTAATAATTTATAAATAAAAATTTAATATAAAAACTAAAACATCTAACAATAAAACAGAATACAATTTACATTCTAAATTGTAGTCTGTATAAATAAAATTGAGGAATATAAAATGATTTATCAAGCATGGTTAAACAACTTAAACAACTTAGGCACACCTGAGGGTATATTATTTGAGATTTTACTCTTTATAATATTCTTAATTGTAGCAACTATTATCCTGAAGATTGCGCTCGGATTTGTAGATAAAGCAAAAAATGAGACTTTTGGACAGGTATTTTTAACAGTTTTAGTTTGTACGATTGTATTAGTAGTCGCTTCTTTATTTGGAATAATAGGATTAATTATAGGCATCATCATCATTTTTGCAATAATAAGTCTCAGGCATTCTACGGGCTTTGTCACAGCTATAGGTATTGTAGTAATTGCAATAATAATTTACATTGTTTTAGTATTAGTCTTAGGATATTTGCTAGGGATCTCAATCAACTTATTAATCTAAAAATTTTTTTTTTCTTTCAATTTTTTTGTTATGTATGAAAGAACATAAAGATATAATCGTTATTAGTGCAAGTCTTGCGGATTTGGCTGCTGGGGCGTTATTGACCCTCTATGGCTCCTCCCGTAACTTCAGCAAGTCCTACAACATTTATTAAAGCTACTAATCCTTCTTCCTCGGTCTCATTTGATAAATTTTGATATTCTTCGGAACCTGAATTTGGATTGGTAATATCCATAATAATAGGAGTAATATTCTTAATTTCCTATAATTCTTCTACTGATTGACTTGAGATTATAGTAGTATATATATTCCAACCCTTATTTGCTAAAAGTTTTGTAGTTCCAAACCTGAGACCTATCCCTGCTCCAATGACTAGTGTGTATTTTCTTAAAAAATTCCGTATCATCTTTCAAAAAATATTTTATTTATACATATTAGGCTAGTAATTTCAAAAAATTCAATTATAAACATCAATTTTAATTAAATTAAAAAGAAGTAAAGTTTCAAATTATAAATATATAGCAAAACTCTTTATTTTAATCCATTAGAACTACAAAAAATTTGATTAGATTATTTAAAATCTTTTTTGATTTGGTAGAATTAAGAGAATTTATATTATATTTTTTGAATTAAAAATTTGAATTTTATAAATTATTTTTTTTGTAAAAATATAAATTTTTAATTATTATAAACTCAAGATTGATCTTGTTCTAAAATATCTACTAATAAGGTAATCATTTGCAAAAATATCGACTAAGGTATTTTGAAAGTTCATTAAAACTATAAATACTCCTAAATTTCATCAAATCTAAGTAAAAAAGTTATTATTAAGAAATTATTTAATTTTTATATACTTTTTTGTAAATTAACAATTACAATCAATAAAAATTAAAATTTCTCGAAATTAATTTTATTTAAATAATATAAAAGTGAAATTATGACTGTCAGAAGAGAATCAGAGCAGATGTATTCTAGTTTTTATAAAAGTTTGAAAAATTTTCTTTATTATAGTTTAGGAGAAAGAATTGGTGGCGTTGCTAGATGGGGTTCTCGAACTACAGGAAGTCACAGAGATCGTAGTGATTTAGATGTGATTTTTTTGATTATTTTGAAAAATTTTGGTTTATTTATGAAAAATCACAAAACTCACACATTTTGTGATCTTTCAGAAATAATCCAAATTTCTTTTTAAATGATTGAGGAAAATTGTAGATAATTTTTCAAAATAAACCAAAAAATTTCTCTCAATAATCATTTTATAGAAAAAAATTTAAAATGATATGGATTTATTAAATGAATAGAGAACCTAAGAAGTCCATTCTAAAAAAGAAATTCTACATATCCTTTAAAGTGCTTTTATTGACTAATTTTCCTTAAGGAATTCTAGAAGAATTTTTATAAATAAATCAGGTTCTTCTGCATATATCGAATGAGCACTATTTTCAAAATAAACAAGTTTTGCATTAGGTATTGATTTTTCTAAGAGTTCTCTATTTTCAGGTACAACCAAAATATCTTTCTTGCCATGCATTATTAATGTTGGATTTTTAATCATTTTAAGCCTTTTAAAGGATTTAAATTTTTTTCCCGCTTTTTTCTGACGGAGTGCAGATTCTTTAGAAACGGGGGTTTTCTTTACTATTTGTATTATCTTTTCTACCTCAGCGGGGCTATTTTCTAAAAATTCCTTGGTAAATACAAACGTAGCTATTTCCTCTGGATCAGATACGCCTTTTAACACTTTATCAATTACTTCCCTAGAAGGAATAACTGCTTGATAACCACCACACATTATTGAGCAAAGAATAAGTTTTTTAACTTTATTTGGATAATTAATAGCAATCTCTTGAACAATCTGTCCACCCATAGATAAACCAAATATGTGTGCTTGTTTAACGTTCAAGGCATCCATTAAACCTATCGTGTCATCTGCCAATGTCTTAAATGTATAATCCTCATCCGTATCATTAGTTTGTCCAACACCTATCAAAAACTATTGTCTTAAAATTTTTTGAGAGTCTATCTATTAAGTTAGGATCCCACCAATCAACAGTTCCAGATTCTCCCATTATCATGATAAGGGGAAATACCTCTCCAAGCACTTCATAATAAATATTAATATCGTGTACATTTATTATTGGCATCTTTTCATTTCTTTTTCAATTTTAAATAAAAATTAAGGAATTATTTTATTAAATGATTACTAAATTATTAAGAGGAAAGAAGTTGAAAGATTGAAAAACCCATATAGAAAAAGTATAAAATTAATTTCAGATTTTATTAGATCTTGCTTTTTTTTGGAAAACTTTGCATTTATTTGGAAAATTTAGCATTTATTTGGAAACTCACATTCTATCAATTATTTTCGTTTTTCTAACATATGTATTATATAAAAATGAAAAAAAAATTTAAAAATATAGATATTAAGAAAAGTAGATTTGATATTTTAACGACCTTTAAATATTGGTTTCCTATTTTCCTTAAGAGCAGCTTTACCTTCCTTGAAATCTTCGCTAATTAGTTGAGGTTGTATAAACGCATTAAATTCCTCTTGTGCTATACGCATTGCTTTCCTTTGTTTATTTTCCATAATCTTATAATGTCCATATTTAATCGCTTTTAGCGATAACGGAGCATTATCTCGAAGTATTTCAGCCATCTTGATAGCTTGTTTCATGAGTTCTTCTCTATTTTTGGTTACACCATTGATTAATCCTAATTCATATGCTCGTTGAGCACCTAATGGTTTTCCCGACATATAAAATTCCATGGATGCCTTAAAGGGCATGTAAGGTCGATAATCTACAATAGCACCAACAATTCCAACATAAACCTCACCAAAGATAAATTTAGTATCTTCTGTTGCATAAGTTATATCTGTACCAATAACACCAAGCCCATAACCACTACCAATAACATCTCCATGAAGTGCTCCTACTATTGGTTTCAGTATTTTAGTACCATTCGGGGGAAATGCTTTTAAAAGATCTTTTAACAAACCTTCAACATAAATATCTGCTCCTCGACTAAAATCAGGACCTTTAGCGCTGAGGACTGCTACTCTACTTTCTTCGTCCTTTGCAAAGCGATCCCATGCTGCTCCTAATGCTCTACATAAAGGAGGATCCAGTCTATTCGCTTCTGGATTGTCTATTGTAAGAAAAGCTATTTGATCTTTAATTTCATAACTTAAAACTTCTTTTGACATAATTTTTTTGCCTTATTAATTAAATAGTTATATATGAGTTATTTTTAAATAATTCTTTTTATGGTTTACTTATATTATTTGAGTTATAAGTTTGACCGAAAATTAAGAATTTTAAAAAATATTCCGACTAAAAATGGGACTATTTCTCTTTGAATTATGTCGCAATTTGAAATGTTACAGAAAACTTTCATTAAAAGATTTTTTACATTTCAATATAAAGATTCAGAATTAAATATCAAACTATTTTTTTTATCATTTTATTTTTTATATATTTATCATTTCATTTTTCAAATTCACATCTTTTCAAAATCTAGAGAAATTGAATTAATACAATAGCGGCAATTTGTAGGTGAAGGCCCATCCATAAATAAATGACCAAGATGGCCACCACAATTCTTACAAAGGACTTCTGTTCGCTTCATTCCAAAACTTCTGTCCTCTTTCAGTTCAATATTTTCATTATCCATTACATCAGAGAAACTTGGCCATCCCGTTCCAGAATCAAATTTAGTGTCTGAGGAAAATAATTCTGCTCCGCAGCCTGCACATCGATATATACCATCTTCATGGTTGTCCCAATATTTTCCAGTAAACGGCCTTTCAGTATCCTTTTTTCTCAAAACTTTATATTGTTTTTTTGTAAGTTTTTCACTCCACTCTTTTTCTTCTTTATTACTTTTCATGATTTTATTCTCTTTTTTAATTTCACTCATTAATATCATAATAGTAAGTAATTTTCAAATAATTCTTCATTATGATTTAGTATTAATAATTGTTAATCGAATTATCTTTATAGAGAATGGAAGGATTTTTATTATATTTTATAAATAATTTTGATTCATAGATAGTGAAATAAATATTTTAAATTCAATAAAATTACAAACTAGAATCCCAAATTAGGAAAAAAATGTTTTTATCCAAAGTACAATCTAGTATATTTTAAGCTTGTTTATAAAAAAAAATAATCTTTATTTTAGGGTAGAGAATCAAAGCGTTTTGTGTCAGGAAATTCAAGTATGAAATCTTGCCCAAAAGCTTGGGAGGGGGTGAGTGTTCCTTTAAGATCAAGTTCCAAAACCTTTTTAACTGCTTTAATTCCACTTATTGCGGTCAATCGATATGATTCGATTGTTTCCAGCCATGCTTCAGCTTTATTTCCAGAATCATTAGAAACTGATACCCATATTTGTGATTTCCCTTCTAAGCGGACTTGTTCCTCGGGACCATATACCTTTTTTTCAATCAAAGAAAATACCTTTTCTTTATCAATTGTTTGTAAATTCCCATCTGGATTAATCTCTGGAGAATTCATTAATTTTAGAAGACCTGAAGGAGGTGGCATGTAAGTTGTAATATTGGGTATGCTTGTTGTTCTAAATGCTGTAGCTAAATCACCCCATGTTACTGCTGTAACCTTTCTTTGTTTATCAAAAAAGCGAATTTTATTCAAATATTCTCCTTTCTTTTTGGCCATGAGATTCCCATTTCTCCTAATTAAATTACCCGTTGAAAAATATTCGATCATTGTTTTTAATGTACCCCTGCTTAGACTATTTACTCCTGCAACTCCTATATCTAATTGTACTGGATTATCTATTTTATGACTAATATAACTTGCCATGCAATCTGTAGGAACGACATCAAATCCCACTCCTGAGATTATCGCAATATTGGCTTTAATCGCTTGCTTGTGTAATTTAAAATTTTCTTCAAAAACAGGAACTTCTCCAGTAATATCAAGATAATGGGTCTTAGATTTCAAACATGCATCTACAATTGATTTACTGGTGTATTTAAAAGGTCCCGCTGCATTCAATATCAAGGATTGATCTTTAAAAATGTCAATTAATTTCCTTTCATCATTTAAATCAAATATTAAATAATCAAAATCGAGTTTTTCTGCGATTGGAACTATTTTTTCCTTCGAACGCCCAGAAATTATTGGTTTTAATCCATTTTTTTTTGCTTCTGTTGCTAATAGATTTCCTGTATAGCCATTGGCGCCATATATCATCCAAGATTCATCCATTTTAGGTGTCACCTCCTCCATATAAGAAAAAATCTGGCGTTAATTGCGCTCCAGGTACCAATGAGTATTTACTTAAATCCGTTATACCCGCTTCAATCAAAACCTCATCATCAATGAAAAAATTACCCGTAAAATCCCTACTTGATTTATTTAGGATGAGATATGCAGCATCCGCAACAATTTCAGGTTTTCTAGACTGCTCCATGGCTTTCTCTCCTCCTAATAAATTTTTAACAGCAGCAGTTGCGATAGTCGTTCGAGGCCAGAGTGCATTTACCCCGATTCCATCATTTTTAAATTCTCGTGCCAGGCCGAGCACGCACATGCTCATTCCATATTTCGACATTGTATATGCTAAATGATTTGAAAACCATTTGGAATCCAAATTAAGGGGAGGCGAGAGAGTTAAAATATGGGGATTTTTTGATTTTTTTAAGTAGGGTATGCATAATTTTGAACACAAAAACGTTCCTCTCACGTTGACAGAGAACATTAAATCGAATCTTTTCATTGATGTTTGAAGAGTAGGTGTTATACTTATTGCACTTGCATCATTAATGAGAATATCAATGCCTCCAAATTCATCAACAGTAGCATCGACAGCAGCTTGAACTTGGTCTTCAAATCGGATATCTGCTATGCATGGTATTGCTTTTCCCCCTGCTTTTTCGATATCTTCTACTGCACTATAAACAGTTCCAGGTAATTTTGGATGTGGTTCTTTGGTTTTTGCGACAACTGCAATACGAGCTCCATCCTGAGCGCATTTTATCGCAATAGCTTTACCAATGCCTCTGCTTGCTCCAGTGATGATCAAGACTTTATCTTTTAACCCATTCATTTTTCATACACCCCGCATTCGCGAATAAGTTTACCTTTTTCGGTTAAATTCATGACAACTACTTTAGGACGACTCATGGATTCTATTGAACATTTTATTCCTTGTGTTCCAAGTCCAGATGACTTTGTTCCTAAGAAAGGAAAGTGATCTGGGCCTCTAGAACTCTTGCCATTAATCTGCACGGTTCCGACTTCCAGTTCTTGAGCAATATTAAAAGCTAAGTCAATATTTTCCGTAAATATCATTCCTTGCAAACCATACATGGATTCATTAGAGATTTTGATTGCTTGTTCTGCATTCTGAATTCGAATAAAAGGTAAAACCGGTCCAAAAGGTTCCTCCCATGCGACTCTCATCTCAGTAGTTACGTGATCTAAAACAGTAGGCCACATGATATTTCCTTCTCTTCGGTTCCCACATTTTAATGTCGCTCCCTTTTGAAGAGCATCGTCTATTAGCCCTTGGACATAATCACATTGTTTTGATGTAATTAATGGTCCTATGGTATTATTTTCAGCTGGATCTCCAATCGATAAATTTTTAGTTTCTTCCACAACTCGTTCTATTAATTTATCTGCAATACCTGGCATTGGCAGTACCCTTTTAACAGCTGTACATCTTTGACCACTAAATGAAAAGGCCCCTGAAATTATGGAATTTACTGTAATTTCAAGATCAGCATCATCAAGTACAATTGCAGCATCCTTCCCCCCTAATTCTAATAGTAGCGGTTTCATCCCTGCTACTTTAGAAAGATGTATCCCCGTTTCAGAGGAGCCTGTAAAAGCTACCATGTTAATTCCAGAATGACCCGTGAGATAATCTCCTATTTCTGAACCTCGTCCAGTAATAATATTAAAAACTCCGGGAGGTACTCCTGCTTCTTCAAGAAATATTCCAAAATGAAGTGGAGTAATTGCCCCAAATGAAGGGGGTTTCATGATAACCGTATTACCCGCGACTAAAGCTGGCGCAATTTTTGAACCTGTTAAATTAAAAGGGTAATTAAAAGGACCTATACATAATATCACTCCTAAAGGAACTCGATATGTTATTGATAATTTATCACGGGCAGTTCCTTCAAAAGCATCACCCATTATGGTTTCTCCACCTATACTCGTAGCAAAATCTGCAGTACCCTCGAAAATGTCTGCAGTTCTCATAATTTCGGAAATTGCACTTTTAATTGGTTTTCCAATTTCTTGCATCAAGATGTTTCCCAAAGGTTCCGCCATTTCTCTCATCAATCTGGCAGATTTCCTTAAGATTTCTATTCTCTTGCTTAATGGTGTTTCAACCCAACATTC
>CAZRIR010000082.1:0-8569 GCA_964600195.1 uncultured archaeon
GTTTAGATCGAGAAAAGTGCCAACCGGTCAATTTACTCGTCAAAGAATTCACCGAATTGGAGGTGAATGGCTATTAAAAAGCAGCGGCTCTTTATCATGATCTTTTGCATTTTGTTACCACTTGCATTAACAATATTTTCATCAGGAAAAGAGATGATGATACAAGGAGCCCCTAATGAAACCAAGCAAATCACTCCGGAATTTAAGACTAGTGATATCACGCTAATAGATAAGGTTTATACCTTTACTATCACATCTCACTCGAGGATGCTCGAAGACGTTCCCTTTCAGGCAACCTATAAATATTATATATATTTCCAAGTGGTTACACCGAACGAGTGCGAAATCACGGTGACGATATTCGATCCCGAAGGAAGCCAGTATGATGTCTTTCACGAGGATAATTTCACTCAAGAGGATGGGTTGGTCCATTTTCCCTTTGGTGCCGCTCTCACGGGACCACATGACATCCAGTTCGATGTTGATCTTACTTTTAACCTGAACATGTATATCAAGATCGAAGAGACGATACAATGTCTTTACGACGTGTTTAACTGGCAGGAAAGCCAAACCGTCCGGCAATATGGTGTTGTAAAGTTTGAAAATTCGCCTCCGTTCATCAGGAATTTAGTGCTGGAATCGGACGTTGCATATACCCTTTATTTATCAAGAGTAACACCCCTTAGTGATCTCCTATCTGATTATACCATTCACTATGATTATACGCTCTTAGATGACGACCAAGACATCCTTTTCATCATCAATTGGAAGGACCCCCCCCTTGCCCCCATCCATGAAGTTTCGACCCATTCATTTGGAACGGCCCACGGGGGTCTGTATCAGACTAATCTTACCGTGGATTATGACTATAATCCCGTTAACATTGCTTATGCCATCATTTTTGATCATAAAATTAGCAGTGAAATCGATGAAAACGACACTTTGCCCGATGGGTGCCAGAATTCTCTCCTGTCATTTAAGATTCCCGTGGAACTGTTCACGGGGACGATGATTGGAATTGTGGTTATTTTAATAGCTGTCATAGGAATAGCCATCACCAAACGAAGGGAGTTTAATTCTTCCTAAAATTCTTTTTTTTATCGAGGAATAGATACTTGATGTTTTCATCAATTATATAAATCCTTTTTTATTTCTTTTAATTAAGATGGATCGTCCTAAAAGGGAGATAAAAGAAAAAAAAACCATCATCTTCACTTCTCCAAAAAATAATATAAAATCAGAGCCCTCACAACAAATCCCCAAAAATAAGCAGAAAAAAAGGGCACAAGACAAATTCAATAAAGCTTTGTCCAAATTTAATCAGTCAAATAATTTTCAAGCACATTCATTGTTCTTGAAAGTAATCAGAATGGCAAAAAAAATTCATGATAAAACGATGCTAAAAGAGAGTCATTATTACCTAAAGAAAATAGAAGAAATAGTTGATGCCAAATACAGAGATGAAATTGCAGAATATATAAATGAAATTAAGAACATGAAAAACGATCTAAATCTTTCAGATTTGAAATCACGCTTTAAGAAAATGATGACAATCACGGATCGGATGTATAATTCAAATACAAGAGAAACAGAAATAAAAAGGCTTAAAGATTTCCAACATGAAATAAAGATTTCAAAAATAAAAGAAACAATTTTGAATTTAGGCAAGAGTTATTCTCGATTATACGTCAAGGAAATAGCAGAAGAATGTAAGATTGAAGACGAGCAGTTTATCGTGAATGTTATAAATGACATGATTGCTAATGAAGAAATTAATGCGCGATTTTTTAAGAGTACATTTTCAGTTGCATTTAATCAGGACGCCAATATTCAAAATTTTTCCGATCGAAAAGATATGGTCGTTTCTGGTTCAATTACTCAGATTAAAGAAAAATGTATTATATGCAAGGGAGACATTCAGCATTTAATTTATCAATGTTCGAAATGTCAAGCGAGTTATCACGTGAAATGTGCAAATCTCTTGAGAAAGGATGGAAAAAATTGTTTCCAATGTAATGAACCCATTCCACCGCTTCCAGAATAAATTAAATTTAATATGAGTCTTGAAAATTATTGAGTTATTATTATTTTTACATGTCTCGTAAACAGGAAGGGTCAGAGATAAAAAAGAATTTAAAAAAAAATAAAAAATTAGGAACTTATTAAGCCTTTAGCATTTTCTTGCATTTCAAGGACCTTTTTCATAGAAATTCCAGAAATCTTGGAGGCGAGATCCTCTGGATCGGCTGCTAAAAGATCGTCTATGGAATTGATGCCTTGCTCTGCCAAGCTCTCGGCGGTTCCCTTACCAATTCCCTTCACGCTGGTTAGAGGAGCAGTCTGAGCATTCTCATCACCGGATTCTTCATATAATGCTTCGACGTCGTACTCGCCAACACTGCTATCATCATTAAAATCTACTTTATCAGTATCGGCAATACCCGCGGGCGTGATGTAGAACTCACATTCTTCCGGAGGTAAGTCGGGTGCATCTACTATGACCGCTCTTCGTTTTAGAGAATTATTGGAAGAGAATCCCTTGGTCTTGAACATTACGCGGAAATGACATCCGTGAGCAACTATATTCCCTCCAATGGCATCATCTGCCGCAAACATCCCCATCATTTTAGTAGCAACTTGATTGGTGAGCAGCACGGCACAGTTATAGGTTTCAGCAATTCTTGACAATCCATGGATCATATTATTGAGAACTTGTTGCCGCTTGGCAAGCATTCCTATGCCCACGTATTCATTTCGCATTAAAGCCATCAAGCTATCCACGATGATGAGCTTCACGTTTCTTGTCTTACATAATGTTTCTGCTTTTTGTATCATCTGGGATTGATGATCGGAGCTATAAATCCGCGAATGATATAAACATGAGAGGATTCTGGATGTATCTTGTCCAAAACGTGTAGCTATTCTCTTGATTTTTTCTTTCGAGAAGGTATTTTCCGTGTCAATGTAAGCTACTGAGCCATCTAATCCCCCCTTGTTTTTGGGAAGCTGGACGGTCACAGCAATCGTGTGTGATAAATTAGTCTTTCCTGATTTGAAGGGGCCGAATACTTCAGTTAATTTTCCCGTTTGTATACCTCCTCCCAAGATCTTGTTCAATCCATCAGAGCCAGTGGTAATTGTTTCGACGTGTTCATTGATTTCAGCGGCAGTTGTAAAATCCGTCATACCTAATGCATCTCGAGCGTTCCATATGAGCTTTTTTGCCGTTTTTTCTCCCAAACCGTCAATATCGGCTATGAATGAGGCAGGAGACATGGCCAAGGCTTCAGCAGTGCTTACACCATTTTCCGTAAGGAGCTTGATCTGCCGAGCATTGATTCCTCTTACTTGGTCTAATTCAGACATTACTTCTTCACCTTTATTATATGATTTTGAATGGTTTTTTTTATGTTTATGATAATTTGATTTTATTAGTATATCATTATTTCAATGCTTATAAAGAAAAAATGCAACGTCTCCAAGTAAAGAAATTGATATCATAATCTCTATGAACGTGGAATGATTGAATTTTCACAAAAAAGAAATTATCTCTCTTTTCAAGAAATATTTAATTGATAGCTTTGATTCATAAGAACCAACCATGAAGCTTACGATTTATAAATCCTATCACGGTCGTTATCATTATTGGGAAGAAAAAATAAAATTTGAAGTAAAATAAACAGGATCGAGTAACGATCCAATCATGCTTGATTCAACCAATAAACTTCCAAGATCTTGTGTCATAAAAAATCATCATAATCATATTATCATAAGAGATCAGGATTTAAGGGATATCAAACTTACAGGTTGTAGCAATATCATGGTAGAAACATGTAAAATCAACTTTATTATATTTAATAAGTGTTCAAATTTAACCTTAAAAGAGATAAAGATTAGAACCAAAACGAGTTTAACATCCTCTCGTGATATTTTAATCGATGAATGTAATATATATAGGATTGAACTAATCAAGTCTTCCAGTTGTGAGCTTAAAAAAAATAATATCGTCCATCTTTATGAAAAATCTTGTGAAAATAATCAATATCAATCGAACTTTATAAAAAAATTTAAAACAGGTGGAAGTAAATCTTCATTAATTCAGCAAAAAAATAAAATGAGTAAAAATAATATTAAAAATATCAAATACAACGCCAAGCTTAAATGAAAAGAGATATTAGAACTAAAAATAATCTTATTTTCTTTATTAGCATGGATAGTATCTTTGATTTAATTAAGTATTCTTATCAACAAAAATGCATTTATAATTTATCTTATTATTTCGGTCCAATGTTTGTTATCCATTCTAATATTACAACTCTTAGGAGAAAAAATTGTTTTTTCTCATTTTATGAAAAAAATGATTAAATTACGGAATAAACTCAGTTAAAACTAATCAGGATGATTGATAATTTAATGTTATTGGAAAGTCAAGATTTTTAGGTAAGAAATGATTAGCAAAAAAGAAACCCTGTATCGCACAGTTCATACTCGATATTGTCATGGATCCTTCCTGAATTAAGGAAGATGTCCATCTTTTTCCTCCTGGTCTGCAGGTCTTTTCTTAATTCGATGTTGATGACCTTTATCCTATCATGAACCTTGTATAAAAATGGGCGCTCTTTCTTGATTTCGGGAATATAAGAAACCTCGTGGATGAGGATCAAATTTATTTTCTCCCGCTGACATTTCCGTATCAGGGGCAATAACAATGAATCGAAAAACCCGTTTATTAACTCTGATTTTTCCTTAATGGAACCTGCCCGAGAGAGTTCATAACGCATGTGATGGGAGATGTTATCGATGACGATGAAGTGCAAGTATGGGGGGAGGATGGCATTTTGATTAATGATCTTGTTAAGAGTGAGTTGTTGTTCGATGAAATTAGTGCAGGAAACGTTCGAGGGGATCACGTATACATTTTCTTTCAAGTGAGAAAGTTTATCCCAGTCATCTCCAAAAATGGTCTCCAAGCGCTTTCGCGAGAAATCTTCGGATGCTTGCACCCACAGAGCTTGATCTCTGACATCATTCCCAGACGTGATCAGGTGTCCCGTGATGAATTGTGCCAGCGTTGTCTTACCCGATCCTGAAGGTCCCGAAATGGAAATAATTCCATGTCGCTTGAGCAAGGCCTCGATTAAGTACAAGAATGATTTTTGCGAAATCATGATGATCCCTTCACTTAAGTAATTCCAATAATTCATCCCGCGCTTTTTGATGTTCATTAATTGGCTCTTCTGGACTAATATTTCTTTCAATGGAGTTGAAAAACATGTTTTCGTTGTTATTCGAGGAAAGTTGTTGGAGTAACAAATAGGTAAGTAATGTTTGGCTTTGATCCTGAACTATGGGCATCCTACCGCCATGCAACATTCGTGTTCCTCTTCCATTTTTACGGGACTTGAAATAGAAATATCCACCACCCACGATGGCGATGAGGATCACGCCGATTAAGGGATTTTGCTGGAAAATAACGATAAAAGCAACGATGAATGCCATATAGATGAATGCTTTCATTACCATTGCGCCTCCTCGAATCCTAATTCGATGGGTTTTTTTGGACGTCGAGTCCTTCTCCGGTAGACGTTTATGGAAAATTTCGGCTCGAGCCGCAAGCGGGAATGTTTTATCCTCTTGAGCTGAGATAGCCCCAAGAACGCATATTTATAAGCCAGGTAGCCTCCGATGATGAGAAAGAAGTATAAATATTCGGGTATCATGATTTGAAATATGAAAACAAATATTATGACGGTGATGATAGAAAGCATCACTAAAAACAATTGGTAAAGGGAATAACGCACGTCTTTTTGAAAAGTAATGATGATTCCTGACAAGTCCGCATTGGAAGGGGCTGCCCCCAAGATCAAGGACATGGACATCAAGCCGCAGAACACCCGCAAGAATTCGTTTAACATGGTATCAAATATCATAGAAAAACATACCATAAACAACCAAGTAGAGACAAACAAGGGGGCAAAACTTATCATCACATCCTTCAAGAAATTATCGTGGTACGGATCTATTTCAACATGCCCGTGAGGTGAAATACGTGATCCCGAATCGGAACGCCATCCCACTTCAATATCTTTCACAGGCACCCCCATGAGTAGCGAAATGAGAGCATGACTGAATTCATGAACGATCACTCCCACGAACTCGAGCACGTGAATGACCATTTTAAAGGGACCAGGATGGATCTGGTGAAGAATAGCACTGATGATGAGCGACAGGAACATAATGAAACTAAAAAATATCAGGTCTTCAAACAACATATAGGATTTATCCTTCCTGTCTTTAAAAAGAAAAAATGATATAATAATCTACGAAATAATGTTATATTGATTTTTAAAAAAAATTTTGAACTTAACCCTTTTATTTTATGATAAACCCAATGTGATCTAAAAAATGACTTTTGTATTTGTTAAGGGAAATGACTTTAAGCTAAGTAATGGAATTTTGAGAATATTATTTCAAGAGTGTTCATAAATCTTAAATAGATTATAAAATTTTACTGAAAAAGCGAAAAATAAAGTGAAAAATGGTAATATCACTTATATATTCTTTCAATTTCCTGATGGCAATGATGGTGAAATGCAAATGGGATTCATGGTTTCGCTTAATGGACAACAATACATGCCAGGTTATTATTTAGATTCCAATGGTAAACCGAAATATGATCCTTATGCAGAAATTAACTCCATTTTTCCAAGTTTTTGGTCGGGTAATTATTTTGCACGTTCTCATACCTAACGAAAGATGATAATAACACTCTATTACATTATGACTCATTTTGGAAGAAGTTTTACCATGATTAGGAGATTTGGAGGGGATCTTGATTCTAATTTGAAAATAATCATAGCTTCAAAGATCAGATTTTGTCCTTCTTGTAGAAAAATGATCTTTATTTTCTCGGACATATTGAGAAATTATGGGTTGCTTAGTAGTTTTTATATGAATGATGAGATAAAACCGACACTTTATGTAGCTACACTCGAAAAGAATATATGACGAAAGGAATTTTTTAAATAGTATTTTTCATTTATTTAATTAACATCAAAAATAACCAGAACTTGATATATTAAAATGAATTCGGTCTATTGGAATGATAAAGAATTTAAAATTGAAAACGATAAACTAAGGATTTCTGGTATAAATATCACCAGTCTTTCTGAACTTGAAGGATTGGAGAATTGTAGGGAATTAAAAAAATTAAAGGTATTATTCACAATGCTTTCTGACATGGAGGGCTTGGACAATTTTCCAAATTTAGTCGAGCTTGATCTAAGTTCAGGTAAAATTTTAGAAATTAAAGGATTGGAGAACCTTAAAAATCTAGAATATTTAAATTTATCATTCAATCAAATAACCGAGATTAAAGGATTAGATCCTCTTTCAAAACTAAAATTCTTGAGCTTAAAATCAAATTCTATCAATAGCATGAAAGGGTTAAGCAAACTAAAAAAATTAAATATTTTAGATTTGAGAGAAAATAATATTTCTAAAATGGAGGATCTCGATAATCTCCATGAGCTTACCTCACTAAGCATGGGTGAAAATAATCTTGAAAAAATTGAAGGATTGAAAAACTGTATTATTCTAAAAACTTTAGGTTTAAGTAAAAATCGTATCACCGAAATAGATAATTTGGATGCTTGTACCACGTTGGATTATCTTGATTTAAGCTACAATAAGATTAAAGAATTAAAAGGATTGGATAACTTGGTTAACTTGGAGAAATTAAATCTCTTGGAAAACGAAATAACTGAGATGGGAGGTCTAGAGAACCAAACTAAATTAGTGGAACTCCATTTATCCTATAATAAAATCAAGGAAATCAAAGGTTTGGAGAACTTGACAAACCTAGAATATTTGTACCTTCAAGATAACCAAATAAATGAGCTAAAAGGGTTAGATAATTTAAAAAAATTACAGATTTTGAATTTAGATAATAATAAAATATCTGAAATAAAAGGACTTGAGAATTTGGATGAATTATATGAAGTTTACATGCATAATAATAACATTCATCCAATTATTTACCGTAAACTTCACAATCTATACGATGATAGCTTGGAAGGGGAGGCCTGCGTGGAATATTGCCGAAATCAACTCCGAAAAAAGATAAATTAACTGATTTGAACGATTATATCAATAGTAGAGGTATTGATGATATATTTAGTTAGAGAAAAAATAAACGTGATTTAAAATGGAAGAAAATGTATGCCAGGTAAATGAGTTCATCACGTTAAAGTTAGAAAACAATAAAACCGTGATTTACCAGTATGGAGAAAGATATGATGAAATCAAAATAAATAAATCTTCAAATTTTCAAGATCATTGTCTCAACTTTAAGGAATGGGTCAAGAATGGTTATGATTTGAACGTTTTGAAATATTCATTTGGATTACCCCTTATCATTGATTTGATCGAGGAGGATCCCATTATCGAAAAAGCAGTCGTGGAGGGAATTTTGGATGCACTCCTCAAGAAAGATCCTCAAATAATATCTTATTTAATTGAAGAAACAGCTCTAGACATTTCTGATGAGAATGAGATAAGTCTTTTAAGT
>CAZRIR010000083.1:0-2815 GCA_964600195.1 uncultured archaeon
TTTTAAAAAAAAAATTCTTAGTTCAATGCATCCGCAATACTGTAAAAATCGTCGTGAGCAAATTTTTCCTATCCTTCGCCAAGCTAGTGTAGTGAATAAAATAAGAAATGTAAATTTTGAAAGTAACCATCGAAAGACCTTAATGATCGCACGAAAAAAAAATGGAATAATATTTGATAAATCAAAAAATAATATCCAGAAATGGTTGAATAAAAAAAGTAAAAGGCAGACATAGATCAAGATAAAAGAAAGTAAGGACATTTAAATTTCAAGGCGCCCTTTACATTTAAATGCAATGATAGTTATAATATATTCTGATGATGTTAAGAAAAGTCAAAGCAATATCAAGGCATAGTTAGGAAAAATAAAGTTATTGAAATGAAAAGACCACATGACTAATATTAATAATGACCAAATCAAAGTGCTGGAGCACGTCATTAACGAGCTTATCACTCTTAAATTGGAAGATGGCAGGACAAACATTTACGTGAACGGGGAAAAAGTGCTTCACTGCAAGTACCTCCTTTTAGATATCTCCATCGATAAAATGGGTGAGTTTGATCATTTCGAGAGCATTGATCAAGCACTGGATCACTTTGATCATTCTTTAGAACCACATAAAAGACCTAAAAATATCCCTTCCCTCTCTCCCAAAGAAGAATTCTGGGGTCACTGCTCGAACTTGCAGGCGTGGATGGAAAATGATTATGACATGCGTATCATCGATTCCCGACTTGGATTTACCTTATTAAAGAAAATGAAAGAAGCAGGGCATCCTTCAATTGATAGGAAATATCGGGAAGAAATCATCAAGAAACTCAAGAGTGGTTGGCTCCCTACCATCGAAAATATATCGAGTCGCAATTATTTACATGATTTTACTGGAGAAGAAAAGGAAGTCCTTATGCGAGAAATCAAGAAGGTGGTCAAAGCAAAATTTATGAACCATGAACCAAGCGAATTGAAAGAATTGCTTTATGCTTCTGAACTAAGAATGCTCCTACGGCAGGGATATATTTATTTTCTTGATGATGAGGACAAGAGAAAGATCCCTATAATTCAATCTCTAAGAGAGGAATGCCTCAATATAATATGGGAGAAACGTGAGTTTCGTTCCATCGGTGAAGCAATAGCCTTTCGCATTTTTGAAGTGAGTCCTAAAGAACGAAATATTTTGTATGAAAGATATAAAGAGGAATATTATGGCTCGGACAACAACCCGCGGGGCAAGCGCCCGCTATCAGAAATCATGACTCACGTGGTGCTGATGGGCTATTTCGGAGCGTTAACGACAGACGATATAATAAACAATTACGATCTACAAGAGCTTGAAACTCTCGAGCTAAGCCATTTTGATTCCCCATATTCGTTAAAGGTATTCCCGGAAGGCATCGTCCACCTAAAGGGACTAAAGCATCTTGAAGTGTCGAAATATAAATTCTCCCACGTTCCCGAGGCAATTACGCAACTAACCAACCTGCGCACCCTGGACTTGTCAGAGAATCATTTGAAGCACTTGCCCAAGTCCATCGGAAATTTAAAGAATCTCGAGGTCCTCAAGCTCCAAAAGAATCAATTAGAATCCCTCCCCGAATCCATTGAACAGCTTCCCAAATTAAAAGAGCTGAACATTAGAGCCAATAAGTTCGAAAAATTTCCATCTCAGATAACTCATTTAACCGAACTTAGAAAGCTTAACCTGACCAGCAACAGGATAGAGACATTACCAGAAGAACTTTCAAAATTAGCATCCTTGGAGTCATTAGAAGCATCAAATATTAAATTAAAGGAAGTTCCAGCATCGCTCGGAAAATTACATAAAATTAAAGACTTGGATTTATCATATAACGAATTAAATAAATTTCCTAAGGAAATATGTAGCCTTACAACTCTTCAAAAAATAAATCTTAAAAAGAATTCCATTGTGTCCATACCAGATTGCATCGGTAATTTAAAGGATATTACCATTCTGCTGCTAGCCTGGAATAAAATAAGAGAGCTTCCAGATAATATTGATAACCTTCAATCCTTAATGAAATTAGATATTTCAAGTAAAGATATAATTGCTCTGCCTCAATCATTTAAAAATCTTGAAAATCTTAAATGGATTAAAATTTGGAAACCTGAAAAAAAACGCACTATTACATACCATAAATACAAGGTGCGTGAATTAAATGCTAATTCGGTCGTGGATACCTTGATTCGAGACGGAGTCTTATTTAAATAAATAAGTATATATTTATTTATATCTTCTAAAATTATTAACTCATTAATTTGAGAATTATCTATTAAAAAAATAAGGTTATTATTTTATGGCAAGGAAACAAAAAATTAAGGAAACAAAAGAAACAAAACCGTCGAAAACAATGGGATGGGATGAAGAGGACAAAGATGAAGCTTTGGAAGCAGAAGGACTTAAGAGCATAGATATGGATCAAGGATACGTGGAATTAGTAGATAGAGATACTTCAACTCCCTACATCGAAACTTACGATGAAGAAACTGGAGAAGTGGAAGGAAAAATTCTATTAAAAGATGGAAACAGGAGAGGAAAATTAGCATTAGTTAAGATAATCGAACAAGTTGATGTAAAACAAGATCATGAGTCTAATATCGAAAATATAGGTTTTTCTGGTAAATTAAACGTAGAAAATCCGAGCACCGTGGATAGGATTTGGGATATCGATATAACCCTCAAAAATATTGGAGAAACTAACCTGAAATCGGATCAAATAAAGATTAGAGAGTTGGGTACTGATGAGGGTAATAATATTGATTCGAGAGATTTTAAAATCGCAGGTGAAGCAAAAAATCT
>CAZRIR010000083.1:2915-8539 GCA_964600195.1 uncultured archaeon
AGGGTAATAATATTGATTCGAGAGATTTTAAAATCGCAGGTGAAGCAAAAAATCTACTGTTAGTGAAAGAGTATGTAAATACTCTATCTAATGCTGAAGATATTCTAAATATCCGTGATATTGAGTCTGATTTATTAAAACTACAGGGTAAGACAGCAAGCACCACTACAATAGAAGAAAAAGATGATTATAAAGAAGAAAAGGACGATGATGAGGACGAAGAATACGAGGGCGGCGTGGAAGGTTTAGAATCATATGGTATTTCTATTGATAAGGAAAACACGGTTACTTTTGCTATAGCCATGCGAAGTTTATTTGAAAAACCAATCTCAAATGTTAAAGTTACAAAGACCATGCCTTCTGAATTCTCTAATATAACAATCAAGGATACAACTATAGGAAGAGCAGAACGATCAGGTGATGAAGTTATTTGGACTATCGATAAGATGGGACCAAATACCACGGAATTACTAACATTTACCGCAACCATTACCGTTAACTCGATCGAGGCCGTTAAAACGGGAATTATTGAGGCTACTTTTGAGGCATCTTCATCATTTTCTGGTGGTTTAGATATTGATAAATTTGATGCTTATACTCGAAATAGATTTTATATCGACATCATTGAAAGGGATGAAGAGCCAGAGGTGTGGGATTGTAAATTAGTGTTTGAAAACAGCTCTGAATTCATCATAGAACTCTTCAATGCTGATGTTTATTCTCCCGAGGATCAATCCACGAAACTGGTTGATATTGATCCCAATGACGTGCCTCGAATGCCTGCTGGAGCTCAATTCCACTCGAAGCCTTGGATGGTAGAATCCGAAGATTACCCAAGCTTCAGAAAGAAATTAGAATTTCGAGTAATGCCTAACTTCATGACAATTGTAAATGGTAGTATCGCCATATCTGATGTGGAACTATCTATCGCAAGCATAACTAGCGATGTGATTTATAGCCTCTCAGAATTAGAACCTGGAGTAGCAAGGGAAGGTTTAGAAGATCTCTACCAAGTTCCAACCTTTAAGGAAACTGATGTTTATGCTTCAGTGAAAATCGAGAATAATGGTTCCGCACCATTAAATGAAGTCTCGATTAAGCATCAATATTATTCAGAAGAATATCACGCTCCATCGTCAGGTGAACTCAAATTCTATTTAGATGAAAACGAGGTGGAGATTGACGGGAGCGCTGTTGACGTTGAAAAAGACGTCCTTACCATTGCTCTCAAGGATTTAAAAGACAGCAGCACGGGCATGATCAAGCCTAAATCGACTTTAGAGGTCATTTATCCAATTCATTGTGTGAAACCAAGTAAGGATGCCAGATTTGAATCTGAAGTAATATGCTTGGCAAATACGTATCCTTTAAGCAATGAATTAGAATCTCGACCCGATGTTCCGATCATTGAAGCTGTCCACCTTCGTCGTAAATTCCGTGTTGGTAAGGAAGTCATGGCTATTGGTTCATTAGGAGAATACGAGATAATCCTTTCAATTGAAAATATAGGAGACATGACCTTACATAATCTAGTATTACTCGATAAAGTTCCAGATAGCTTCGAGTATGGAGATTATAGCTCCGAACCAGAAATTACAGACGAAGTGGGTCAAGACACGCTTAAATGGGCCATTGATGAGCTTGGTGAAGGCGAAAAATTAGAAATTACCTATAAAATCACGGGCTCGGGAGAATATAGTCCTAGCGATGCCCAATTATCCTATTAAATCTAATTTTAAATTTCTTTTTTTTATTTTTTAATTTTATTGACTAATTAATTTGAAAATTAAAAATTGATCAGAAAATCATTCTAATAAGAAAAAATGCGATTATTTTCTATTAATTTATACAAATTCGGTATAAAATCAAGCATAAGTATTTGGAAGATGTTTTAGTATTATTCATATTAAAAGTTTATATTATTATCAGAAGTAATTATTTAAATAATATCGAAATTTACTATGATAATATAATACAAAGATTAACAGGAAAGAAGAATATTACATGACAACAAGTTGTGGATTTTGGATAAAATTTTTTGTATTTTTAACTATATTTGGAGCTCTTTTTACATTGTTTTTTGGTTTTAACCATAATACATTCATATCAATACTAATTTCTTTTATGATAAGTTTTCCAATATTGATTATCGACTATATTTATCGCTATCTGGTAATCGCAAGAAAAAATACGTTTGATACAAAGAATTATATCATATGTCCTAGATGCAAAATTAGAGTAGAAAGAACCACAGGAATATGCCCTAATTGTAAAATTCAATTATAGAAAAATTTCTTAAAATTGATAATTACTAAAAAATGAAAAAAAAATGCTATAAACTTAATGAATATAATGTACAGGCTAAATAAAGATAAAATAATTAAATTATCCCTAACTTTTTTTTAGCAGAATTTATGGCTTTTTGTGCTAATTTTACTCCTCTTTTATGAGCAGGAGCCATAATTTTTTTTCTTTCCTTCTGTTCTTGTATCCATGGTATTTTTTTTTCTAAAAACAAAGGAGCTATTTTTATGGGAAATTCAAGAGCACGATGTTTAAACTTTTTTTTTGTTTCGTATGCTTTAACATTAGTAAGATTTAAGATATTCAAAGATGTCAGACATAATTTGGAACTTCTAACAGAAAATATCTCATGCCATGGTACATAAGAACCTACAACTTGTTTACGTTTAGGTATAGTAAATGCTACTCCTTCTCTCGTAATCAACAAATGCGATGAAAATGTTTTTGTTGAACTTCCTGTAGAAAATTTTGCAATGCATGCTGTACTATATATTATTTCTTCATCCTGAGGAATGACTTGTTTAACAGGGGAAAAATCGACAGGTACATATATATCTTCTATATTTTTCACCAATTTTTATTTTTTGGTATTAGTATGTAAAATATTTCTAATTATTTAAATTTATTTTAAGGAAATATTTTACTTGTGCCAATCATAACTTCTCCCTTTATCATTATTATAAATTAATCTTCATTCAATTCTTGAAGTATATGCCTTTAATATTTTATTTATATGCTTCTGTTATTTCCAATATTGAACCAAATAGCTTTAGTGTGAGCTTTAGATAACAATAACCAATAAAAATTATTAGATTTTATAGATGATTATTTTTTTATTTACATTTATTTTTACGTAACTGATTTAAATAAGGAAAAATCTTTGATTTATATAAGGAAATAAAAAAAACTGTTCAATGCTTTATAAAAATATATAACAGATGACAATAAGAAAAAGATTTCATCAAGAGTGGATATTAAAATGTCCTGAAGTAATATTAACATGTTCCATTTTAAAATGCAGGGATGATACTCTAATAGTATTCGGCGGGCATGATAAAAAACTCTATTTAATGGATGAAGATCAAAATATATTAGACCAAGTTAATTTTGATGGTTGGTGCCGCTGCAGTTATTCCAAAGATATCACTGGTGATGAATGCGATGAAATCTTAGTTGGATCTGGAGATGGGAGCTTTCTTGTTCTAAAATTAGATCAGGAAAATAAGAAATTAATTAATTTAAAACATTACAAGGGTATCGAAAAGATAAATGCATGCGTTGCAGGAGATTTATACCGGAAGGGAAATATAAATCTCATTTTTGGTGATGAGAATAACACGATTAACATTTTTAATTCTCTTTCTTCAAAGGAACCTGAGATTACCCTCTATTTCGATTCTTGGATCATGGCTTTGGATTTAGCTTATTTTAAAATACCTGATGTTTCTGAGCAAATAATTGGACTAATAGCTGGAACTAAAAATGGAATTCTTTATTTCATAACTTTTATGGATGAAAAACCTCTCATATTATGGCAAAAAAACCTCTATTCTCAAATTAACGATATAAAAATTGGAGACATTTCAAATGATGGATATAATGAAATAATTGCCTGTACAAATGATTCTTATGTTAAAATTTTAAATAGCACGGGTAAAAAAATATATTACATGCCCTTTGAAGAAAGTCGTCCCGTTTCTTGTTTAATCGAAGATATTGATGGCAATAATGCAAACGAAATACTGATCGGATGTGCAGATGGGTCTTTAATGGTATATGAAAACAACGAAATGAATTCTGTAGACTTTCAACTCAAATGGAAAACAAAAATTAAGACATCAATAAAATTTATTTGTTCCTTGAAACAAAATGGTAATAAAAGGAGTTCACTTCTTTATGGTGGGTATGATAGGACAATTAGAAAAATAAATGATTTTGAATGGGGTCAAAAAACGAAATTAGAAATTCCAAAAAGAAAATTTCCTCAAGAAGTAAGAATTCAATCAGATAATATTGAAAAAGAAGTATTTATAGAAACTCCCAAGAACATGAGGGAACATCTCGCTCATATCATGAAATATCATGAAACCCTAAATTCATTAGATTTAATCGTGGATGAGTTAATGAAGATTGGATATTCCAAACCAGAAATAGATGAAGAATTGGAACTCTTGAAGGAAAATGATTGTTTAATATATGGAAATTTTGATAAACCCCTATGGATTTTCAATAAAGAAAAATTATTACTAAAAAAAGAAGATTCTGTTCCTATTGAGAATCTACTTGAGGAAAGTGATAATTTTGAAATTTTAGAGAAATTAGCATTAGAATCTCAAGATGGCATTATTAATGAAAAAAAACAAAACAAAAAGGACTTAGATGAGCAAACCTCGAATTTAAAGGAGGTTATTATTGAATACTTAAAAGTAAATGAAGTTATTGGTTCAAAACTTAAAATTATCAGTGGTATTACTGATAGAGGGTTTTCAGAGGAAAAAGTGGAACAAATGATTAATTCTCTCAAAGAAAATGGAATTATTAAATATTCCCGTTCAAAACCTCGAGGATGGGTTTTAATTTAAAAATTCATTTTTGTTCCATTAATTTGGTTATGGGCCAAAATTGATCTTTAAAAAATTTATAGAAATATATTTAATAATTAGGAAATTAATTTTATTATTAAAAATAATTAAAAAAATTAATAAACATTTACAATCTTTATAATTAAATCGACTTCATTTTATAGTAGGACTTCAAAATAAAAGGGATATAACAATAAAAGATGAAAGTTATGATAACACCATTTAATAGAATACTCTCCTTAAAAAAAAAAGAAATTACATCCACATATCAACATGAGGAAATTAATAATAACGATCCTCTTATTTCAATTATTATACCATTATATAATGAAGAAAACTCCATCTTAAACGTGCTTCAAAGGATACCTAACCATTACCGTTATGAAATAATAATTGTTGATGATGGTTCAACCGATAATAGTATTTCTGAAGTAGAAAAAGTTCGTGATAAGAATATTAAGATCATAAAACATCTTGCAAATAGAGGGTATGGAACAGCACTTAAGACTGGTTTACTGAATTGCAATGGCGATATCATTGTAACAATGGATTCTGATGGACAGCATGACCCAGAAGAAATACCTTTATTAGTCAAACCAATTATTAAGAATCAAGCAGATTTATGCATTGGGTCAAGATATTTAGGAGATTCAAATTATAGGATTCCCATTCATACTCGAATTGGAGAATATTTTATTGATTTCATGCTTTGGATGCTTTTTAACCAGAGAGTAGGAA
>CAZRIR010000084.1:0-2799 GCA_964600195.1 uncultured archaeon
ATATTTTTATTAATATCATAAACCTATTCCATTAGGTAAGATTATCATGGTAAATGAAAATAATGAATTTAAGATTGATCCATGGAGTTCTTCCAATATTGATGATGAAGATATCGAACGATTGGTAAAGGAATTCGGTATTGAACGAATAGGAGAACATATCCGGCAAAAAGTGATTGATAACCGATTTATCAGGCGTAAAATCATATTTGGGCATAGGTCACTAAATGATGTCTTTAAAGCTATTGATTCAAAACAACATTGGGCGGTAATGAGTGGAATTAAACCTTCTGGCCCCTTTCATCTTGGAACGCTCACGACAGCATTGGAAATAGTGGAATTTCAGAAAATGGGTGCTAAAGCATATTATTGTATAGCAGACATCGAAGGATGGGAAGATAATGGCATATCATATGAAGAAGCAGAAAATGATGCTATTGATAATCTTGCAGATATTCTAGCACTAGGATTGGATTCCAATCCTGAAAATTCATACATTTGGAGACAATCTAAAGAACCAATTGTGAAGGATGTTTGCTTTAAAGTGGGGAGATTAGTTACTCAAGCAATGGTAAATGCTATTTATGGAGAAAAACCATTTGGATTATATCTAGCTGCATTGATTCAAGTAGGAGATATTGTACTACCACAGGTAATGGACGGGTCTCAACCAACAATAGTTCCTGTCGGAATTGATCAGGACCCCCATTTAAGATTGACTAGAGACTTGACTGAAAGGTATTATAAGACCTTTTTTAAACCTGGTGCTACTTATCATCGACTATTACCTGGGTTAGATGGTTCAGATAAAATGTCGAAGCGTAATCCAAATAGTTATTTCACTTTTAATGAACCTCTTGAGTCAATTGAAAAGAAACTTAAAGGAGCATTAACAGGAGGAAGAAGAAATAAGAAGGAACAGCAAGAACTCGGTGGTGAACCTCAAAAATGTATGATTTACAAGATTTTGATGTATCATTTTGAACCTGATGATAAAATACTTGCTGAAGAATTTGAAGGATGCGTGAAAGGTGAATTATTATGTGGGGAGCATAAAAAAACATGTATTGAACGTGTTTTAAAGTTTATAAAAGAACATCAAGCTAAAAAAGAAAAACTAATTGATAAGTCCAGAGAAATATTAGGGATTCAATAGTTTAATGCATTGAATTCATGATTTTTTCGATTTCACTAATAAAATCGCTAAAATTATTTAGTAAGGATTCTTTATCCTTTTCTTTAATAAGAACGGAAATGTAATAATTATCATCCTTAATTCTGACCTTATGCAAGTATGATAACAAGGAATCCTCAACCGAGGTAAAATCATATTGAGATTCATATTTCTCCTCCTGCATTCGCTTGAGCAGATATAAATGTTCCTTTATTGATTCTAAAAGTGCGATATATGAATCGGCATTTATGTCCTCGGAATAGAATTCACTTACTATGATTCCATTTTCATCAAATAATATGAGAGAGTAACAATTAAATTCTTCTAAATAAGTTTCTAAAAGGTGAGAAAGTTTGAAGAATTGCTGATCAAAGACAGATAGAGCATAACTAATTAATTGAACAATGCTTATTATATCATAGATTGAAGTTTGTTGAAATAAAATTTTGACATTGGAATATTTTTTAAATACTAATTCTCTTAATTCTAGAATTCTTTCGTTTAATTTTTCATCACCACGTAGCACCGGATCGAATTTATGGAAAGTTAAAATGAGAGGGACATCCATTTTTTCCTCTTGAAAATAAGCCAAGATCATGTCCAAATAATTTAGCGATTCCTCAAAACGGTCTTTGTCTTGGATATCAATTACATACAAAACCAAGTTTGAATCCGAAAAATATGCTTCTTTATTTTTCTCATATAACTGACGGTATCGTTCTTGTCCTCCCATATCCCAGATATATATGGTATAACCAAGAAAATCTCTCTTATTATATTCTACTTTAATTGTTGGCTTTAATTCTGCTATATATTTCTCAAAATCAAATTTTTTATCAAGCGCCGTTAAGATACTCGTCTTACCCGCATAATCTAATCCAGATAATACAATTTTTAATGCTTTATCCACTAAATTCACATCGATGATATTTTTGATTTTATAAAAATAATAAGATAACTTGCAGCTATATAGTTATTCTAATTTTATACATATAAATTTTTATTTCTTCAAATCTAATAAATATATCTTAATGATGATCAAACATTATTACCGTAATAATGTATAAAAAATGATAAAAAATATATCGAAATAATGGACATCTTACATATCTAATTTTATTCCGCAATGCTGACAATAACTATTCTCAAATTTATTTTCTCTCCCACATTGATGATAATATTTTTTGCTCGGATCAATCGTTCGTTGTAAAGAAATATTTTGAATGCCTGTCAAAATATTATAAAATTCTTTATTAAATTCTCTTGTTATTTTTATGGGAGCAATTCCTATTTCAAGAGCCCAATTTTTCATTATTTTTTGTGGTTTTAACCATTGCATTCCATATCCAAAAGCTAGACTTACTTCTACACTTACATAGGTAATCGACTCATTTTGTCTGAATCCAAAGTTCATTATATATGTCTCACCATAAGACATAGCTGAAATATCCCGTTTTAATTCTAATCTACGAAAAAGGCCATTGGAAGCAAAATCCTGGTCATTTATTTTTCCTCCGTTTCTCTCCCAAAAAGAAATGGTCCTTTTCCAAACTTCATCTAATGAGAGTGATATTACATAATATCCAAATTTATGTCCCATTTAATCACGCAAATAAATTTTTGTT
>CAZRIR010000084.1:2899-6141 GCA_964600195.1 uncultured archaeon
TATAAATTTTACAAAGTTTAATTATTGAAACATGAATTTTTAATAAATTAATAAGTTTATTTATTATTTTTAATTATTTTTTTTATAAAAGTGGAACAATCAGCAAAAAAAATAAAACATGAGTGAAAAAATAAAAGAATTTTATAAAAAAATTCATAATTCCAAAAACCAAATTCCGGAATATGCTTCTATTCACATAAGAGAAGAACGGAAACTAATAGACATTAAAATTAAGAAAGACAAGTCAAATATTCTTAAAATTATGGCTCATGATGAAAAAACACCTGGATGGTATTTACATTCAGTTCACATACCTCTCAAGAACTTGGGTTTAGAAAGTGATGCTAAAGATAAGGAAATTATCTCTTATTTTGACGATCCCCGTCTTATCACGAGAGATAGTTATACGAAAGAGTTTGTTGAAGATTTATTGAGAAAATTCACTTCGATTATTCCTAGTAAAAAAACTCATTTCTTTCGGACCAAAAGATATAAGAAGAAAAAAGAAATGAAAACAGGTGTTCAAATGAAAGGATTCTAAGCCTTTCAGGAAATTTACCCTCTTAAGGGCATACCATCCAAGGGGATATATAACTCTTTTTCTGGCTTTTTTTCTCGATAAGGATTAACTTGGTCTTCGAATTTCCTGCCAAAAGTGATATATCCCGTATGACCAATCATTCTTACTTCCGGGCGAGTCGCATTTTCTTTTACTTGAAGTTTTCTTTTTATGAGTTCAAAAGAATTAATATCAATAAAACCATGTTTTCTAAGAGAAAATGTTGTTTTTTTCACTTGTTCTATAGTAGGAGAAAAAGAAACCAAAACTCCGCTCAATTTAAGATAATGTTTAACCTTTTCTATTGCTTCCCATGGTTGAGGCATATCTAATACGATAGAATCAACATTAACGTGCTCAAGATCTGAAATTAAAATATT
The DNA here is from genome assembly GCA_964600195.1 of uncultured archaeon. Taxonomy (GTDB): domain Archaea; phylum Asgardarchaeota; class Lokiarchaeia; order Sigyniarchaeales; family SOKP01; genus FT1-020. The sequence goes on from CAZRIR010000084.1 coordinate 3,839, forward strand.
TCCTTCTTGAATGGTTACAATCTCCTTTAATTTTGCTCGTTCTATATTCTTTCTTGCTCTATTGAGTGATTTATCTCGTATATCGTAAGAATAGACGTGACCTGTAGGACGCACGAAATTACCTAAAATACATGTAAGTGCTCCTGATCCCGTGCCTGCTTCGATGACAATACTTCCAGGGCCTATTCCTGAATAAAGTAATATTAAACTGGCATCTTCAGGATAGATTATCTGAGTCTTTCTACTCATGTATAATATATAATCCGAAGGGAGCGGCTTTAAAACATAAAACTTGTATCCTTGCGATTCATGTGGCTTGGAAAATATTACCGAACCAAATGGTTTTCCTATCATGTCATCATGCTCTATTATTCCTCGATGTGTATGAAAGGTTTCTCCTGATTTTACTTGAAATAACCATCTTCTTCTATCATCGAATATTAGAAACACTAAATCGTTCTCAACTATCAGTTCTGCATTCATTTTTAATTTAAAATAATTATTTTAGCTATTTATATAATATGAAATGTAATTTCTTGTAACCAAAACCCAAAAAATATTTAATAAATTGTTTATTCCCAAAATTAAGAATAAATTCTGAGTAAATGTTACTTTTTATAAATATTGTTTAAGGAAGTAATCCATGAGTAATGACACTACTAAAAATACACAATCCTCTTTAAATTTAAAAGAAATTCAAGATCAAATCGAGCTTTATAGAGAAAAAAGAGACGAGCTCAATAAGAAAACTAAAGATTATATCAACAGGCTTCAAGACTTAGAATCCAAAATTAATGAATACTTACGGGTAGCTAAAGAAGAACACAAGAAAAAGCGAGACTACTGGAATGAAAAAGTAAAGAAGCTTAAAGATAAAAAAATTGAGTATAAAAATCTGCTTGATAACTTGATAGAAGAAAGAAAACAACTCCAAAAAAACTCTTCAGATAGTTCAAAATTTGGAGATTTAAGACAAATTAATCGAAAAATTGATGTTTTAGAGAGAAAAATTGAGACGGAGCATTTAGATATTTCGGAAGAAAATAGTATAATTGATACTATAAGGGAACTAGCAGAAGAAAAACAAAAAATCCTAGAAGCTCAAAATGCCGAGGAAATACTTAAACTTGAGAGAAAAATTGAAATTGTAAAAATCAATTTGAATAAGATTTATGAACAATTGACAAAATGGTCAAATAAATCACAAGATAATCATGCTAAAATGCTTGAAGTATATGATAAAGTAACTGAGTCAAAAGAACAGAAGAAAAAAATGGAAGAAGAGCTTATAAAAAATAAGCAAGCGGCAGATAATTATCATGAAAAATTCTTAGAATTAATGAATCAAAGAAAAAAACTTTCTAAAGGTAAGCTCCCTTCAAGAAATTATGGAAAATCAAGCAGAAAGCCAAGAAAAACAAGATCTAAAAACCAAAAGGAAAAGGAAGCTGAAATGCTCGAGAAGGTCAAGAAGGAAAAATTAGCAACGGCCTTAGAGAAGAAAAAAGCTGGAAAAAAGTTGAATTTATATGAAGCTAGACTCATCCTTGAAGCTCAGAATTTTGATGACAACTAAAAGATCTTATTTTTAAAGCAATATTCCTATATTTACTATTTTTTACCAAATGACGTGAATCTCTTTTCTCAATTTATTATTGCCTGATCAATTTGTAATTGATAAAATACAGATGAATGCTGATATATTAAAAATATGCTCTTTCTTCTCTGTTCTTCAACTTTTACAAAAATTTTAATTGTATTTCATGTTTTTTAATTCATAATTTCTTAACAATAAAAAATTGATCTACATTGAATAAAAAATTAGAAGAAATTCGCTCAATTTTAATGAAACACCATGAAGAAATAAGTAAATCCATTCCTCTCATTGCTTCAGAAAATATTACAAGCCCCGCTGTGGATGAGGCTTGTAACAGTGATTTTAGTCATAGATATGCAGAAGGCTGGGTGGGACAAAGAGTTTATGCGGGGTGCAAGTACATTGATATGATTGAAGAAATGTGCATGGAACTAACGAAACAATATTTTAATTGTGTATTTGCTGACGTGCGTCCTGTCTCGGGAGTGATGGCTAATTTGGTATTATATAATGCTTTTACTTCTCGAAATCATGGAAAGATGATGGCAATGCCCATTCCTAAAGGAGGACATATAAGTCATGCCCCCTATGAAACCTCCTCGGGACGTAAAATATACGGTACTGCTGGAACCGTTAGAGGATTAGACATTAAATATTTCGCATTTGACGAAGAAAACATGAATCTAGACGTGGACAAATCGGCAAA
>CAZRIR010000084.1:6241-8524 GCA_964600195.1 uncultured archaeon
AATAAAACTTATTTTTTAAGACATACTTTAGATATCAGTTAGATAGATTCTATTTAAAAATTATAGAGTTATTGATCTTTATGAGTCTTAACCTTGAAGTTATTGAAAAAGATGAGAATAATTTAATCTTTACGATTGAAGGTATTACCGTTGAGATGGCAAATGCGATACGTCGAATAATTCTCACGGAAATCCCTGTAATGGCCGTTGATGAAGTAATCATTTTAAAAAATGATTCACCTTTATATGATGAAATAATCGCACATAGATTGGGAATGATCCCCCTTAAAACTGATCTTGAAACATATAAATTACCCCGAGAATGCGAATGCGGAGGATATGGATGTCCTCTTTGTCAAGTATCGCTAACCTGTGAGATTCATAATACTGATACTAAACCTAAAACAATCAATTCAGGAGATCTAAAATCTAATGATCCCAAGATTATCCCTGTCAATGACAAGATACCTATTCTCAAAATAGATCGCAATGATAAATTTATCATAGAAGCCTACTGTTCTCTTGGTATTGGGAAAGAACACGCCAAGCATTCTGCGGTTTCTAATATTTATTATAGATATTTCCCTGAAATAGAATTGGATGATAGTAAGTGCGATAATTGTCCAGATAAATGTATTGTTTCTAGAATGTGTCCTAAACGCTTATATGACTTTTCAAGTAACAAAAAGCCTAGCTTAGTTAGAGATTATTGGAAAGAATGTGATTTATGTGATTCCTGCAGAACAAATTGTCCAGAGGAAGCTATTAAAATAAATATTGTCGATAATAAATATATTTTTTTCATTGAAAGTGATGGAGTATTGCCTTTTAACGTGTTGATTTCAAAAACTTTCGAGATATTCAATGAAAAAATTGAAGAGTTTGAAGAAAAACTTGAAGGTATTGATATAGAAATACAGAGCTGATACTTGGATATCATTATCAAAAAATTATTAAAATATCAAATATTTTCCAAATAAAGAATTTAAAATTTAAGTTAAAAGAAAATGAGTCACCCTATTAAAGGCCCAAGTAATCATCATAATAGAGTATTAATTAGGGATCTATGGAAAACTAAGAGGAGAATTTGGAGAAAAGTTAGCAGAAAATTATCCGGATCTAGACGTCAAAGAATAGAAGCAAATTTATATCGAATAAATAAGAAAACAAAACCAAATGACGTCATAATAATTCCCGGAAAAGTCTTAGGTGTTGGAGACTTGACTCATAAATTAACGATTTCATGCTTAAATTGTTCAGAATCCGCCAAAAAAAAAATTATTGCTTCTGGAAGCAAGATAATGTCTATTGAGGATCTTTTAGAACAAAATCCAACCGGAAAAAATGTGAAAATATTCTATTAATTAATCTATAAAAACGTGAAAATTATGATGGAATATCAGTTATTAGACGCGACGGATCAGATCGTGGGACGATTCTGTAGTCAGGTAGCCAAAAGGGTATTATTAGGAGAAAGTATTGTTATCATTAATGCTAAAGATGCAATAATTAGTGGAAATAAAAAAAATATTCATGAGAAATATTTAGCTCGATTAAACATCAGCACGGCAACGAATCCAAGAAGGGGCCCTTTCTGGCCAAGGCGTCCTGATACATTAATGAGGGGTATTATAAAAAAAATGCTTCCTAGAAAAAAACGTAGGGGAAAAGAAGCCTTACGAAGAGTTCACGTTTATATCTCTGATATACCAGAAAGATTCAAAGATAAATATCAGAAATTAGTACCTAATGAACTACCATATGCTGATAAAAAACGTTTATCATATTACAACAAATTCATTACTTTAGAGAATTTATGCATTCGAATTGGTTGGAATAAACAATCACTTGAGGTATAACGTAAATGTCTACAAAAACTAAAGTTATTCAATCATCAGGGAAGAGAAAATCTGCAATTGCTAGAGCCGTTTTACATTATCCTGCTAAGGGGATTATTAGAGTAAATAATGTCCCTTTAGATCTATATTTACCCGAAATCGAAAAATTTAGGATAAAAGAAGTTTTGGATATTATTAACCATCCAAAAGCGGAGAAAGCAGATATAAACATAAAGGTTGAAGGGGGAGGAAAGAAAGGTCAGACTGAAGCAGTTCGCATGGCTATTGCTAAAGCTTTATACAAGTTAATTGGAACTAAAACCTTGGAAAGAACTTTTAGAGAATATGATGATTCTTTATTGTCTGGTGATTCAAGGAGAACCGAACCCAAGAAGTTTGGAGGAAAAAAGGCAAGAGCAAGACGCCAAAAATCATTCAGATGAAT
>CAZRIR010000085.1:0-4072 GCA_964600195.1 uncultured archaeon
CATCCGTCCTGTCGGTAACCATGCTATCTATGACATTATTGATAACAAAACCGCCTGGGATGGATATACCACCAAAAACAAGCATTATTGCTGATAAAACAGCTATTTTTTTTGACATTTTAAGTAAACCATTTTAAAAGTAGTTTATTTGATCATAAATGCCTATCAAATATGATCATAATATTGATTGAATAATTCTTCAACAATATATATAAAGCTTTCACTTTTTTCTTTCGAAAAGTTTGATAAAAGTAAGATTATATGGGATCTAGACGTAAAAATATTTTCTACGTTAGTAAAAAAATGATAAAATATTGAATATTTTTTCAAAATTTGAGTTCCTAGTAAAAAAAAATGAATTTCTGCAAAAAATATTTCTCTTTTAAATGAATGAACAATAAAATAGTTCATTCAAATTAAAATTTTCAATTGAACGATATTAATGTTTATATATAATCATTTTCTTACATTATTTAATCAAAATAAAATAGTGCTTTTAAATTATGGGGCAAGCCAATATTTCAAGCACCTTGTCAAGTTTATCTAAACAAGAACTACTAAACAGGGCAGAAAAATTTGTCTTTTCGACTGGTTTAAATGATGGTGCGTCGAAACTATGCAAAGCAAACATGAAGTATGGACTTGCACAATTTCATCTAATTCAAGAAAAATATGGGTTCGAACCGAAGGCATTATTCATTAGTTCTCCAGATGAGACTATTTCAAGAAATCTAATCCGTTGGGACTCAGGTTTAGGTTATGGAGGAAGAGTCAATTGGGGAGATGGAACTGAGAAAATAATTTTTTTGAATACAAAACCGAATCAATGTGGAATTTTGGCAGGTGGCATAGATGAACCTCCAGAACCCTATGAACTCATTAAAAAGATTGACCAATTAAAAAGTACGGAAGTATATCAAGATAATATCAAGATAAAATGGGATTATGGAATCAGCAATCATTTTATAAATTGTTTTAAAACTAATAATCTATCCAGCATGGATCTCCCGCCTTATTTCTTTTTTATTCATGGAAGTGCTCCAGAACTAAGGGATGATAAATATGGTATTGGATTTTATTTTGACAAGTCGAAAATGCTTAAAAACCGTGCTATTGAAGAGGAAACCCTTTTTGGCAAGCAATATATCTTATTAGATCAGGATGCAACCGAATATCTCAGATATACAGATAGGGCACTCAAATTTTCAATGGCTAAAAGAGAAATCATTGCCAAAAATCTCTTTGGAGATGATTATATTGATATTTGTAATCAACCCCATCAATTTTTAAAGGATTACAATAACATGTATTTAGGCTCTAATTGTACCGACATCACCTCTGATAAAATAAAGAATAATGTCTTTCCAATTACTTTGAGGGCAGATATATCCGCATATTTATTTAAAGGGAAAAAAAATTTGTCTGATCTAACAATAAAAAATCTTGGATTCTTTGAAAGAGGTGAAAAATTGGGAGTATTGCCAACATTACAAAATGCTAATATTCTACCTCATGGGGGAGGTTATAAATTTCCTGATATTAAAGATGTGAATCAGATTTTAGAATATAAATATCAAAAATACTTTTCATGTTCGATGATGTTAGATGCGTCGCGATATAAAATAATTAGAGATCCAAGTCAATTGGAATATGAATACAGAGGAAAGGAAGTCGTTTTAAAATCACTTCAATTAGATTTAGGGGAGACCCTCGCTAGATTAACCCCAATTTTTTCTTTAAAACTTTAATCATCTAATTTTTGATCCAACGGGGATGTCCTTTTCTGGCGTGAGGAAAGAAACTATCTTGCCATCATCAGCGGCAAGCAACATTCCTTGGCTTAAAACGCCTCGAAGTGTTTTTGGTTCCAAATTTGCGAGGATTATAATTTTTTTACCCATCAATTCCTCTTTTTTGTAATATTCAGCTAAACCTGCAACTAACGTTCTTATCTCCGTTCCAATATTTACAGTTAGCTTGAATAATTTATCTGCTTTAGGAACTCTCTCAACATCTTCCACGAGCCCCACTCTTATATCAAGTCTTGAAAAATCTTCATAAGAAATGTAATCGACTTTATCCATTGATTCTTTAACCTCTTTCAGCTCTTTTAATTTTTTTTTCAATTCATCAATATCTAATTTTTGAAAAAGTGGATTGGGCGTGTTAATTTTGTGATTTTCTTTTATAGAATGTTCATTGAAATCATGCCAGTTTAATTCATCTAATTTCTTATTGATATTGAGATCAATCAATAATTTTTCTGAGGTCTCGGGAATAAAAGGAGCTAATAATATCAACAATGCATAAACTGCTTGCACGCAGATATTAAACACGTGTCCTGCTAACTTTTTATCATACTTGATCAAATGCCACGGTGCTTTCTCATTCAAATATATATTTCCTTCCTTGCCAAAATTTACAATTTCTTTCAAAGCCTTTTTTAATTCAAATTGATCCAATAAATCCCCAACATCTTGGGCTATGGTATTAATTTTTTTTATGAATTTATCATCAGTTCCATCATTTTTAACTTTTGGAGGAATAACTCCATTAAATTGCTTATTAATAAATGTTAGGGTTCTATGTATGAAATTTCCAATATTATCATTTAAAATCTTAATATTATTTTCAAATTCACTCCATAGAAAGGAAGTATCGGATTTTTCAGGCCGATTGAATATAAGACTGAATCGCCAATAATCTACAGGAGCGAGCTCTAGGGCCTCATCGATCCATATCCCAACTCCACGGGATTTGGAGAATTTTTCATTCTCGTACATTAAGAATTCCGTCGAAGACACGTTATAGGGTAGAACTAATTTATCTTTCGGGGACTTATCTTTGTTATAAGCTAATAATAAGCCTGGAAAAACGATTAGGTGAAAAATGATGTTATCTTTTCCGATAAAAAAAACACTTTTTGTATTCGGATCGTTCCAAAAATATTCGAATTTATTTGGTTTTTTAATGATTTTTTCTGCCCATTCTTTCACGGCAGAAACGTATCCTAATACTGCTTCAAACCAGACATATATCGTCTTATTTTCTGCTCCTTTAAATTTAGCAGGTATGCCCCATTTAAGATCGCGAGTTATGGCTCTCTCAGGTAATCCTTCTGAAATACTATTTAAACATACGGTCCGAGCATTAGGGGGGATGATCGTGTTATTTTCAATTAATTTTGCTAGTTCTTCCTGTAATTTTGGAAAATCCATGTACCAATGTCTTGTTTTTTTTATTTCGGGGGTATTATTACAGATGACACAATAGGGATTCTTTAATTCTAATGGAGTTAATAATTTCTGGCATTTATCACATTGATCTCCTCGAGCTTTTTCATCCCCACAATAAGGGCAAATTCCTTCGACAAATCTATCAGGTAAATACAAATTATCCTGCTTGCAATACAGCGATTCGATATCCTTTTCAGTAATGTAACCATTTTTTTGAACATCCAGATAAAAATCCTGAACAAATTTATGATGAGTGGGATTATGGGTATGAGTATAATTATCGTATGAAATGTTCCATTTTAGGAACAAATTCTTAATGATTTCATGGTTTTTCATGGCCAACTCTTCGGCATCCATGTCCTGTTTTTTTGCTGCAACAGCTACTGGAGTACCATGAGCATCAGAACCAGACACGAAAACGACATCATTCCCTTTTAACCTTTGAAATCTCGCAAAAACATCTGCAGATAAAACACTTCCGACCATGTTCCCTAAATGTGGTTTTGCGTGAGTAAGCGATTTGCTTTCCCTAAATCGCATTCACATAGGGCCATGCAGATGTGACAATCCATTTATTTTTTGGCAATATAAGAAACCTCGAGCAAGTATTTTAATTTAATTAAAAAAAGGGTTCTTTGATTATATATTTTAGAGTAATTCTTATCAACATGGTTAATGATGATTTGAAATAAATCAACTATAGATCATTATAAATTTTATTTAGATACGATCTCGGAACCACAATACCTACAAGCATTAATTTCTTGAATCATTTGATTCAAGCATCTCTCATGATAGTATGATTCGCATTTTTTACATTGGAATACTTTACTTTC
>CAZRIR010000085.1:4172-8496 GCA_964600195.1 uncultured archaeon
GTTCTTTCACATGAAGGACAACTTCGTCCTTCAGTATAAAAATCTGCTCCCGTTAATGGTGCTTTTATTGAATGACAAATGGCACATTTTTGTGTTTCGGTTATTTTTCCACTCATCAAAAGCTGGATTTCTCCCAATGATGGGCGTCTTAATGAAAGAGCCACTTCATTAAGCAAAGGAGTTCTGTCCTTTTTCACATTAGAATAAAATTCGTTCGGTTCCTTGATCGTCTTTTTGGATGCAAAAGATTTTCCTGAATTAATTATAGCTTTTGCATTATTAAAAAATCCAAAATCACCATCAGATAGTTGAGCTATTAGTTTTAAAGCACTTTTTTCATTATTTTGAGTATTACCAAATTGACAAGTATCAATAAAAATACCCAAACCTTTTGCTGTATTGACAACATGTTTTAATATTTCGGGAAACTCTTTAGATTTATTGTCACTAATTAGAAAAATCCGAAATAATTTACCACCGACTTTTCTCATTTCTTTTATGAGTAATTGTATGGCAAATGATAAACCTTCATGAATCTCTGATTTATCAGAAACCACTATTTTATTCAATGATCGTGTTAATCCATGTTCATCATATGAGAATTCCGCAATTTTTTTAGGACCCTTTCCAACGGTTAATATTGAAATTCGATCTTTTGGATCTATATTGAATTTTGTTTGAATGAAGAGTTTAATGATATCAAAAGCTACAATGAGCCTACTAGGTTCAAAATCAGTTCTCATCATGGAACGAGATACATCAAGAATTATTACAGTATCTTCTATTCGTTCGGTGGAGCCCATTAGATTGATATCATGAATTTTTTATTCAAATATTGTTATATATAATAAAAAAACTGTTTTAAATAAGTTTCTTTTTCCAATAAAATATAATTCCGTTTTTATTAGAATTCAAAAATAGAAAAAAATGGGTAACATTCTATGAATTACTCAGAAAATCATGAGCAAATAAAGAATACACTTTTATCGAGTTTATAAAGTCATCGATTGATACCCATTCATTAGTAGTATGAGCCTTCATTCCATTTCCCGGTCCAAAAAGTATGGTTTCAGGGCAATATCCTGAATTTCTTAAAAAATGTGCATCAGATGAAGCGGGAAAGAGCATTTTTATGGGCTTAAGCTTGTATATTCTTTCAATTATTGATGAAAAATTACGGAGTAATGAAGATTCTTTCCATTCGTCCCAAAATGATGCTTCTGAGGCTTTAATGACCTCAAGATATACAAATACATCTTCTGGATTTCCAACTGGAGAATCTCGGATTTCATATCCTAATTTAGTTATTAAATTTTTAAAAGCCCTTATTGTAATTTCAGGAGTTTGATTTGGTAAAAGTCTAATATCAATTAATGATGTGCATTGATCTGGTATGACGTTATCTTTTATTCCACCATTGATCATGTTAAGACTTTGAGTAAATTTTGAAATCGAGTTTAGAAACGGTTTTAAATAGGGATTTTCACTCAAGAATTTTTGGAAATCATCTTGATTTGGAAAGGCTGATGCGAGATTTGCTTCTAATTCAGCTTGAGTCATTGAAGGTTTAATTTCTTTAATACTGAGCAATTCATCTTCAAAATTAGTTAAGCTATTAATGATTTCACTCATCATCGTGATGGCATTTTTACCTAAAAATGGTGTTGATGAGTGACTTGAAATTCCGTTTGTCACAACTTTTAAAACGAATCGCCCCTTTTCTCCAAGAATTACAACTTTTGGCTGAGGAAATATTCCAGAAGGCTCACCAATTATAGTAAAATCAACTTTTATTAATCTTTTTTTTAAAATATTATTTATGCACCATTCCGTTCCTAATTTTCCCCCTGTTTCTTCATCAGCAACAGCATTAAATATTATGTTATTCTTAGATTTAATATCTAATTGTTTTATTAATGTAAAAGCAATTACCATGGCTGCCAAACCACCCTTCATGTCCGTTGCACCTCGTCCATAAATTCTCTGAGTAGTAGAATGACCTGATAATGGAGGATGGTCCCATTCTGATTCCATTCCTGGTGGAACCACGTCCATGTGGGCGTTATAGAGGAGGTTTTTATTTGAATAATTATTATTTAAAGACGCAAATAAATTAGCTCGATTGTGTTCAAAAGAAAAAATTTCGGATTTTATTCCGAATTTATCAAAATATGATTGAATTTTTATCGCAACATCTTTTTCATTCCCTGGAGGGTTGAAAGAATTAATTTGAATTAGTTCTTTTAAAAATTGGATGAACTCTTTTTTTTTCTCATCGATGGTCTTGAGAATTAATTCTTTGCTCATGACGTTGAATAGTATTTATATTCGATCAATATTAACTAATATAATTACTAAAATTAAATTCTTTTAGATACATCAATTTAGCAAATTTTAAAATTATTTACATGTTTTAATAATAAATAATTTGGATATCAGATAAGAGACATGCTCACTCAAAAGAAAAAAAAAATACAAAAAATCGTTATTGCGAGTTTATTTATTGGTTTAATTTTCGCATCTAATTTATTTATGAGCCAATTTTTAATCCCTTTTAATGGTCAAGGGAATGATGCGGAACAATTCAATGATGATGATCTAAATCTCCATAATTCTGCTCTTTATGGTTTATCAGATTTTATCATCAATGGAAGTGGCAATCCGTTAGAAACGAGAACCTACGCTGTGAATCAATCCACTTCTGAGAATAATGATCAAGGTTATTTTAATATTAGCGCACCACTTAATGACATGTATATTTCTAATGGTGAATTCAATTTTACCTTTCAAAATAATTATACAACAGAATACGTCATCGAAGAAGATAATGCATTATACCCTAATACACACTTTCAAAAATATGATACTAATATAACAAATTTCGATCCAAATAATTTGACTGTCAGTGAAGGCAATGCTGATACCACCACTTATCCTGATGCTCCCGTGGATGGTAGTGATAGTACTTGGTGGGGATTTAAATCATCAAGTCAGGAAGTAAATTATTCGATTCGATCAACATACCAAACTACATCAAGCACACACGGGTCAATCCATCCTTTCAATAGAAATAACATTTTCGGATTTGTACTCAATTTCAAGTACATTGTAAATGTCTCCGATATTAGCTTGACTTTATACATGAAAAATGCCTCTAGCCAGGAGTGGAATGTCGTGGTGGGGCAATTCACATTAGACTATAATGATGGAGGGCTGGTGAATTTGGAGAGGAGTTTCATTAATAAAAACTTGCAATTTATCAACATGAGTGATATTAGTGAAATCCGATTTGGACTAAGTGCTCCTGAAGACTTTGAATTTAAATTGGTTCAATTTGGATTATCATCCGTAATGGGTTTTGAATTGAACATTTCTTCCCAAGAACAATTAGCTCTTGAATTTGATTTGAGAGGAGAAAGCACTGCAGTCAATGGATTTTCTGTTTGGATTAGAACACTTAATTTAACTAATGCGATTGGAAAAACCTTGAATATATCATTATATCAAGCGAATGGAACCGTCGTAAGGAAGAAAAGTAATTTGGAAAGTGCATCCATAGAACCAAATAAGAGTGCGTTGATTGATACCAAAAGTTTCACCTATTTTGGAGATGGTCTTACCTATTTTGACTTCAATTTAGAAAACACGTCTGACCTCTCGTTTTATAATTATTTCATCGTGATCTCGTCTGATGCACCCAACGGAACGTATTCCTTGGTGACCATAGCGGGGCCGGGAGAAGGTGGGGATAGTGATGATATAGATCAAGTTTTAAAGACGTCAAGTGATGGAGGTGATTCTTGGGATAAAGCGAAAATCTCTTGGAGTGGTGGTTATACATCTCATCTTGATTCTAGCTCATTCAAATTGAATGTTACTCGTGGATACATGCCTTCAGATTTTAATGGTACTTTAAAATTAGAAAATATCGAGATTGGTGATATGGCAATGTCATTTTACCCATTTAGTGGCAACACTGCTGAATATGGTAATGAAGAATGGGGTAAGGGAACCTGTAATAACTCTTTTTATCCTCCCGTGAAAGAAATTCTTAATAATTTTCAGCTTGATTTAGCTTGGAATAATACCGTCACTAAAGGTTTTGAATTTAATGTTTCTTATATTGTAACAGCATACGTGCTAAATTATACGGACACGAGATATGCGGTTAAATACGATGGCATCCCTCAATGGACCTTGGATTTTTATTTAGATCCGGTTGTTCCTAATTGGAATTATACCGAATTTTGGTATATATATCCTGAAGACATGAATGCCATGAACTTGACGGATCCCGATCACTATGAAATTTTATCCAATTCTA
>CAZRIR010000086.1:0-2920 GCA_964600195.1 uncultured archaeon
TCGTCTCTTAATCGTTCCATTATCGGATTTACAACAGTTCCTAGTATAGATACCAGTTCCATGTCAATATCTTTTCTTTTTTCTCCTGCAATAATGAATCCATCAAAATCAGAAACAATTACAGCTTCGATTGAATTATTCAGCGCTAAAAAATTATCAAATAGTTCCTTGAAAAGATTAGTCTTTTTTTCTGCCATTTTCTTTCCAACTCTTTTTATGGGATAGATTATAAATAAAATAGAAATATCATATTTAATAGATTTGCGTTAGAAAAACTAATAAATTTATAACTGAATATTATTTATTAATTTACATTAATTTTACTTGCTTAAATATTAATAGGTAATGATTTTTAATAATATCAACTATAAAAATTATTGATTAAACATGTTTCTTTTTAAAGAAAAGAAGGAAATTGAGTTAAATTTCAAGTGTAAGACCTGTTTTAAAGAGGAAAAGATTACAATTTCAAAACAAGAATATTCTGAGACGAAAAGTTTTCCGATTCTTAAGGAATTCATTCATGAAAATCCACCTCATAAATTGATATTGATGATCGATAAAAACGTGGAGATTGAAAATTTTCAGGTCGAAGATATAATTGAGAAAGACGTGGATTATTCAAGAGAACTTGTAATGCAAGCATTAAATGAGATAGACCTTTCAGCTGAAGAAATAGAGTTATATTTTCTCAGTACTGGTAGAAGCATAGTTTCACTTGGGGAAATGGCTATTTTAATCAATAAATCGAAAGAGGAGTGTGAAACCATCGCCAATAAATTTGTAGAAAAGGGTTTATTTAAGCCGGTGATAGGTCCTTCCCCTCATTATACCCCCTTGCCACCCTATGCTGCCTTAGTGAGCCAATTAAATAATTTTCATGATTTTATATCCGAAATTCATACCAGTGCCCCAAAACAATTGGCAGAATCTTTTACGGAACTTGAAACTAAAACTGAAGGAGTTAGAAGTTTAAATGAATATACAGAATTTATGAGGGACCTGAAAGATAACACGTTGAATACAATGGATAAACAAAGAGAAGAATTTGAAAAAACAATGACGGGCATGGAAAAAGTTAAAGAAGTAGGCACTATTATAACAAATATCGAGAAAAATACGCAAGAAATATTAAAAAAACAAAATGAAACCATAACTGAACAATTTGAACTAATTAATGTGAAGGTCGCAGAATCGGTTAAATCCCAGCTATTAAGTTTAATTGAAGAAATGATGGGTGTTAAAACAAAAATCTCGTTGAACCTGCAAAAATTGCGGTTAGGTGTGATTCAACAGACCGTTGAGCAAGTGATTGATAGCGTGTTTAGTATTTGGATCAAAGAAATGTCCGGTAGTTTAGACAGCCAAATCAAGGATATTCAAGATATCACCGAAAAAGCACTTAAGAGCTCAATAGAAGACTTTTTTAAAGATTTTACGTCAAAAATGAGTAATACTATTGGAGAAAGCGTTAAAAATTTGGAAGAACTCATAAATACCACGTCTAAAACCAGCGTAGAGATGAAATCACTTTTTGGAGATATCGATGAAAAATTCAGTCAAGCAGTCGTTCTTTCTGAGGAAAAATTAGAAGGTATTACCGAAAGTATTTTTAATGCATTTGGACAGCTGAAAAATACATTTACCACGCAAATCATGAACACCCTTAACAGCGTGTTAGGAGATATCATCAAGAGGCTTGAAATAAGTGAAATCACGACAAATGAGTTTTGGGAACAATCAAAAAAATCATCAACATCAACGATGAAAGATATCTGGTTCATCCGATCGGTAGAAGGCGTTAAAGCTCACATTAATGAAGAAATGAAAAAAATCAAAGCACGAATACTAATAATCGCTCCAGAGATCACGGATGTAAATCTTGAAGCAGTTAAGGAGGTTAAAAAACACGTCAATGTAAGAATTGCAGCAAATATTGATCTTTCAAAAGCGGATCACGTTGCGGCTTATGGAGAGATTAAAAATTTACCAAACATTACTGTTAGACACAGGGAATTGCAAAATATTTGGGGGATGAATCGAGATTATGAAACCGTAATCCTTTGCGTTATTTCAAAATCCTTGGTCGGCGATCAAGTTATTACTGAGATTGCTGGCATTGGAAGCATGGTGGAAGAGCATGTTAAAATATTTGTTAGTAGTTTGGAAGATGCCTGGTTAAATTCACGGAAGGAGATATTCTCATCCATGAGACCTTCAATTGCCCGAGAAATAATCCGTAAAAAAGCCACCTTAAAACCCTCAAGCTCGAGTACCACACCTTCTGTTGTGGCTCCTGCACCTGCACCCGCACCAATGCCGATCCGAAAATCTAAATCTTCACCTGCAATAAAATCAGCTGCAGCATCACCTCAAAATGTACCTCTCGAAACAAAACCTATGAGTATTTCCAACCATGATATGAGCCCCGCAGTCCTCTCAAAAGCAAGTTCTGATGTCAGTCAAACAGGCTCAATTAGTGAACAAATGAAGGATTCTAATTTATCAGGTGACGCCTATTTAACCCATTATTTTGATACTATAATGGGTAATCTTGAGGTCTCAACTGGTTCTGAAGTCATTAAAAATTTAACAAATTTGTACAATGATATCACCGAACATCGAGGTTATACCTCTATCTTAAAACAAATTGATATTGGAATAAAGTCTATTAAAAATTTGGATGTTTTAAAGAAATCTGAAGTAGATGGTATTAGAAAAAAGATGAAGTTTTGGAAAAAGAAGTTAAATCTCTAGGTTATTATTAATGATTATTAATTATCATGCGAATCTTTTTATTTAATTTTTAATATTTTCTTTTAATGAAGCGGGAAGCAATTCTTATTGAATCTGGAAAAATTAATAATTATTTGCATCACGTAGATTTAAGAGAATTTGGTGCTAAACGAATACTTTCTTC
>CAZRIR010000086.1:3020-8357 GCA_964600195.1 uncultured archaeon
AAACCACGAAAGAATTGCTGAATAATTATTCCATTCATTTAGCTCGGGCAAAACGTACCTTCGGAAATGCTATTGGAGAGATGAAAAAAATTGAAGAAAGTGCATTTGAAATAATTAATCCTACTGAAAACTTCTCAAATGTTTTGAATTCTTTTAAAATTTTCGATATTTTCCAAAAGGATGGTTCAGAGATTAAAATGGCAATCTTGAAAACCCCTGGACACACGCCAGACCACCAATGTCCCTTGTTTATAAAGGATGGCAAGATTGATTTTATTTTTTTGGGAGAAGCAGCAGGTACTCTGTTTCATTCTACCCAACTTTTATCAACGCCCACCTCAATGCCTATATATTTCAATTACAAGGACTACATGATTACTCTCAAGAAATTACTACAATTAAATCCCTTGAAGGCAGGTTTTTGTCATTTTGGTGTCATTAAAGATGTAGAAAATATTCGAGATTTCATGTTGGATAATGAAACGCTCATGATTGAATTTAGAAAAGGAATTATCAATTATTATCAAGAGAACCCCAGGACAAAGCATGTCGTCGAACAAGTTCTTCCCATGTTCATGAATAGGACGGACTTTATTGGAAATGAACATCCTGTTCTTGAGAATATTGTGCTTGCAGTGACTTACGGCATGATGATGGATTTAGGATACAGGAAAGATTAAGAAAAGATATAGAATTTTTAACATTAACTTTACCCATTTTAAACCTTGAATTTTAACCCATGAAACTAAACCTTATTTTTCAAATCAATAATTGGTAAATCAAAATGTTCTAATGGTTTTCAATTTTAAACAATTATAATGAATGATATTATTGAGCACGTTGATATATGCATCATCGGAGGAAGTATTGCTGGAAATTTCCTCTGCTACTTATTGTCTAAAAAAGATATAATTGTTGCAATAATCGAAGAACACGAAGAAATTGGAAAACCATTTCAGTGTGCAGGAATAATTTCAAAAAAGTTAAGTAAATTAATTGATTTTCCTGAAAAAATGGTATTAAACCGTGCCAAGGTCGCACGATTAATCTCTCCATCAATGAAAAGTATCACGCTCTCTGGTGATGAAGAACCATATATCATTGACAGAATAGCATTAGATAAATTTTTTTATCAAAAAGTCCTCAATAAGAATGGAATAACTTATTATTTAGGTGAAAAATTCAAATTTTTTACTCGTATCCTGGAAAACAATCAAAAAAGAGTTCTAATTACGACTTCAAAAAGAAAAATAATTGCAAAATTGTTAGTTGGATGTGATGGACCACTCTCAACTGTAGGAAAACAGCTGGGAATAGAGAATAAAGTCATCTATGCTTCACAAATACGTATTCATGGACATTTTAATCAAAATGAGGCATTGATGTATTTCGATCCGAGATGGAAAGAATTATTTGGTTATATTGTTCCTGAAGGAAATGGTTTATATCGAATAGGCGTTGCCTCCTCTTCCAAACCATTATTAAAATTAAAGTTATTTTTAAAAAAAATAAAAATGGATTTTAATCAAAGAATTGACCAGCAAGGGGGGATCATCCCATACGGTGTAATGAATAAAGTTGCTTTTGATAACGTCCTCTTGTTAGGTGATTCCGCATGTCAAGTAAAATCCACGACTGGCGGGGGGATTATAATGCTATTAAATGCAGCAAAATATGCCGCTTACTGTATTTCTAAATGTAAAAAATTGAATGACTTTTCAAGAAGAATAATTTCAAAATATTATGAAAAACCTTGTTTGAATGATATCGGAAATCAATTAAAAATTCATTTTATTATTAGAACCATAATTGAAAACTTTATTGATGAAGATTTTGATAAATTTTTTCATATTTTAAAAATTGAAAAAATCCAAGAGAAGATCTCATTTTACGGGGACATGGATTTTCCAAAAAAATTGTTGTTTGAATTAATAAGAAATCCCATTATTTTAGTATTCATTTTTCATTATATAATCAAAAATCCACTAACTCTCTTGAAATTAGTTAAAATTGTTCTTAAATAGATAAGAATAACCTATGGAATTGTCATTGAAATAAAAGCAATTTGTCCTCC
This sequence comes from uncultured archaeon, assembly GCA_964600195.1. Classification (GTDB taxonomy): domain Archaea; phylum Asgardarchaeota; class Lokiarchaeia; order Sigyniarchaeales; family SOKP01; genus FT1-020. The sequence continues at coordinate 5,095 of CAZRIR010000086.1, forward strand.
CGTTATGATATACCAAAAAATCATAAATCCAATGACGCTTACAATTGTAATAATACTTACCCATTTTACTCCTCTTGGTATTCCTAGATCGGGATTCTTACGTTGAAAAAAAGCTCGAAACATGGCCGCAAAATATATTGCAGAAATGATTATCGTGATAATGTAAAGGAATAACACTAATAATGCCACGGTATATATTTCATTTCCTAATAACTTCAAATTATTGAGTGGAATCCAATAGAACCATATTAGTTTTAGTGGTATTAATAAAAAAATTACAGCAGTTATACCATGAATAACTCCCCATAAGATACCCTTTAATTGATATGCTTTTTTAGCTGGGATTTCTTGTTCTATTTCGGCTTCATTAACTTTAGCGGGAGTTGACATATTACAATATAATAAAGATTTCTAGTTTTTAATCTTTCCCCTCATGTTTATGTTATAGTGTGAAGGTTATGTTAAAATTTGAAAATAAAAGTAAGTCATATTGTAGCGATAATAAACTTTTTAAATATCATAATTTTACTGGGTAATAGAATTTAATAATCATACTAGGAGCACAAATTACAATGATGCCAACATTTTTTGATAATTCTCTGATGAGAGAAGATGTAGCAAAAATTCTGATAAGAAACAATCGAGCTCAAATGAAAGCAGCAGCAGATTTTATGAGCCGTAAGGAAAATAAAAAATTTGATTTCATGGATATACTCTCAAAAATTAGTGATGCTAATGAAGATTACTATGATATTATCTCAAATTCTAATCGGTCCCTTCAAGAACTTGCAGATGTACTTACTTATGAAGAGAAAGTATTCATTGCTAAACTATATCGATATGCTGAAGAGCGTATGGCGGAATCAAAATCTAAAAATTATCCCATCCCTAAAAATGTAAAAATTAAAGAAATTAACATTGATTTTGTTTCTGCAGAATTACAAATTCCTCCAGGAGTGAACGAGGATCGAATATTATTATACTTTCATGGTGGCGGTCAAGTTCTCGGTTCTGCTAAAGTTCATCGACTTTTTACTATTGAACTCGCTGAAGTGACAAGCATGAGCGTATTGAGTGTTAATTATCGTCTTGCTCCCGAACATCCTTTTCCTACAGGATTGGAAGATGGACTTTATTCGTATAAATGGCTTTTAAAAGAAGGATATCAACCAAAAAATATAATTATTGGTGGTGATTCTTCTGGTGCAAATATCACATTAGCTCTATTACTCAAACTAAGAGATAAGGGAATTCCTTTACCAACCGGTGCGTTTGCCCTTTCACCACCAATAGACTATACCCAGGAAAGTAAGACAAAATATACTAACAAGGAAACAGATTTTTTATCAGATGTAGGCGTTTTTTGGTGGGACTTGACATATTTAGCCGGAAAAGATCCATATAATCCTTATATATCCCCCGTGCATGCTGATTTAAAAGGATTACCACCCATTTTACTGCAAGTAAGCACCGTTGAAATGCTCTATGATCATTCAACCAGGTTTTTTAAGAGAGCTAAAGCTGCAGGCGTTGATATAACCCTCCAAGAATGGGATGGAATGATGCATGTATGGCAAGTTTATGGTCTATTTGAATTACCTGAGTCAGAAGAAGCAATCAAAAAAATAGGTCAATTTGTTCAAGATCTATTCCGTTAAATTTTTATTTTATTAACTGAAATAATCAGTTTTCTTTCTTAAAATGAGAATTCATTTAATCATACTAAAAAAATCATTATTTCTTTAGTAAAATTTCTTAATTTTCCTTGGCAAAAAAGACCATTTTAACATCTCATTAAAATCTATCCAAGATAAATTCAATTTAATAAAGATTAAGAAGTATCTTTTGCTAAATAAATTATAATTGGATTGATATTAACAAAGAAGATTATCGATTAGGTTTTAAAAATGAAATTTGACCTGACTGAGAAGCAAAAATTGGTAAGAAATAGTGTTAGGAAATTTTCCGAGGATGTTTTAGCACCAATGGCTCCAATCGTGGATAAACAAGGAGTATTTTCATGGGAAACTGCAAAAGAACTTTCAAAAATTAATGCATGGGGCATCCAGATTCCAGAAAAGTATGGCGGTTCATGCTTAGATTCAGTAAGTTATGCCATCATTATAGAAGAAATATCTCGAATTTGTGGTTCAACGGGATTAAGCTTGACGGTTCATAATTCTGTTGGTGCCTATCCGATTTTAAAATGGGGGACTGAAGATCAAAAAGAAAGATATTTACATGATATTGCAACGGGAAGGAAAATAACGGGATTCACGTGGACCGAACCAAATGCGGGAAGTGATGCGGGTGCAATTGAATGCTTGGCAGTTGAGGATGGAAACGATTATATTTTAAATGGTTCGAAAATATTCGTGACAAACGGAGGAGTTGCTTCAGTTCTATTAGTAGGAACAAGATATAAAAAAGATAATGGTGAAACAGGAATATCTGCGATGCTAGTTGAAAAAGATTTCGAAGGATATGAAATCGGTAAAACTGAAGATAAAATGGGAATGAGGGCTAATGCAACTACAAGTTTATATTTTAACAATGTGAGGGTTCCTAAGGAAAATATTTTAGGTAATCTTTCAGACGGTTTTAAAATTGCGATGCATACTTTAGATGTTGGAAGGATAGGTATCGCGGCACAGGCATTAGGAATCGCTCAAGCGGCATATGAACATTCTGTTGATTACTCAAAGGGGAGAATTCAATTCAGAAAGCCTATCTCAAGTTTTCAGGGTGTTTCATTTAAATTAGCGGAGATGGCTACAAAAATTGATGCTGCAAGATTATTAATATACAAGGCCGCTTACATGAAAGATACCAGAGAACGATTCTCTAGAGAATCCGCGATGTGTAAATTATTTGCTTCCGAAATTGCTAGACAAATCACTTTAGAGGCCTTACAAATACATGGTGGGTATGGATACATGAAAGATTTACCTATTGAGAGATATATCCGAGACGCTGCGATAACGACGATTTATGAAGGAACGTCTGAAGTGATGAAATTAATAATTTCACAGCAAATTTTAAAGGGTAATCTTTGAGAAATAGTGTTGAATTTTATTTTCTATCAAATTTTACCCGTAAAAATTATTTAATGGTAAAATTTATAACCTTTTAGTATTATATTTTATATAATCATGTTAGTTGATAATACTGCTAAAATTGTTCTATCATCGGATTTATTGGTAGGCATAGTAGTAGTATTATGATAAGCGAGACTTATCCAAATACTCTTTCTGTATCTTTTA
>CAZRIR010000087.1:0-1138 GCA_964600195.1 uncultured archaeon
CAATATTATGTATTTGCAATTGGGGATGAAAGAAAAAAAGAAATTGTGCAATATTTAAGAAAATCGGTCAATGATGAGAGTATTGAAATTAACTATTATTAATTTCCCACTAAATTCCCATAAATTCCCTCATTAAAACAATACTTGCATTAGATTTATAAAAAATGCTCGATATTATATAAATAATAAAAGAAGTAGTTGATCATTTACATGGTATATAATAAGTGTATTCAGAAAAAAATTTGATTATTTAAATCATTAATGAAAATACTGAATACCAATAAATAATATACCCCTCATTGAACATCATTATTTCATCATTTTCTACTAATTATGCATTATATCTTTAAAAACTAATTTATCTGCACAGCAATATTCTTAATTCTTTATATCAGCTAGATTTTTTAACTTCTTCAAGAGATATTAACCACATTTCTCCATATAATTACGATTAATTAAATAATAGTGTTCAATCTGGCAATTCAGTTATTTTTTTTATTAGGATAAGAGAATTAGCAACTTAAAATAAGTGAAATGACAATGTTAGAGCTAAATGAAAATGATAAAAAATCAAGAGAATATATCGGAAAAACGTTAGAAATTGAAAGAATGAGATATAAGTTAAACTTTTGGAAATCTTATATATTTCATTTTTTAATGGGATGCCATTTAATCTCAGGAGTGATAACGATATTTTTCATGACGTGGGGAAAATTATCATTCTTAGAAATAATGTACTTGCAGAGTTATTTTTGGATAATGATCTTGATCTTTGAAATTCCATGTGGAGCAATTTCGGATTATTTTAGCAGAAAAATGGCACTATTTTTAGGAGGATTGACTACTTCGATTGCGGCCATAGTCTATTCTATTATCCCTAACATTTCCATGTTTATGTTAGGGGAAACTTTATGGGCTTTTGGTGAAGCACAAATATCGGGCACGAATACGGCCATAATGTATGATACATTGAAAAAACTTGATCGAGAAGATGAAATTGCAAAATTTTCAGCCAGAAATATCAGTTTCCAAGTAGCAGGAATTGGTACTTCCGCACCTATAGGTTCATTACTTACATTAGTGATACCTATACAATTTGTGGTTACTTTAATGATAATTCCGTTTTCCGGTGCTTCAA
>CAZRIR010000087.1:1238-8185 GCA_964600195.1 uncultured archaeon
TTATTCTTAAAACAAATTAAAAGAAGGTAAATAAGAAAATGGTTAAGTGTGAATGTCCTTCCTGCTTTTTCGAGTTTGAATTAGATGAAGGAACAATAGTAGGAGAAGTCATCCCCTGTGAAGATTGTGGTGCAGACTTAGAAATAGTGAAAATTGAGGGGGATGTCGCTAAGGCCCAAGTAGCCGAGATGACAGACGAAGATTGGGGAGAATAAATCCATTTTTTATGAAATAGTTCACTCCTTTTCTAGTCTTTTACTTATTAAAATTGCTAACTTTTCACCAACTATTCCTGCTAGTTGCTCCAACGTTGCATTTTTAATTTCATTAACATCCCCAAATTTATCTAATAATTTATTTCTCGTAACTGGACCAACTCCTTTGATATCATCTAATATTGAACCAATAACTCTTTTATCTCTTTTCTTCTTGTGTAATTTAATGGCAAATCGATGTGCCTCATCTCTCACTCGCTGAAATATCTTTAATAAAGGTGAATTTCGAGGCAGCATAATAGAATCTTTCTTATTGGGAATAAAAATTTCTTCAAATTTTTTTGCCAAACCAATTGCAGGAATTTCAAGTCCTAATTCTTTTAATACAGACACTGCACCATTTAATTGTCCTTTACCACCATCAATTAAGATCAAATCTGGTAATTCATAATTTCTCTCCAATAAAAACGAATATCTTCTCCTTATGACTTCTTTCATCATGGCTACATCATCAGGAGTGGATTTGGTCTTAATATTATAATGACGATAGTATTTAAAATAGGGTTTACCTTCAAGAAAATAGACCATAGAACCCGTCGCGTCCTTTCCCTCAATATTTGAGATATCAAATCCTTCAATGATCCTTGGAATTTTTGATAGCTGGAATAGTTCTTTTGCAGCTTCTAGGGCTTTAATAGTCTGATCTTCTTCCTTTCTCTTTATTTCTTCCATTTGAATCTCTTGATTGACCATTACTCTGGCATTTTTGTTTGCTATATTTATCAAACCTATCTCGTTTTCTAAAGGTGTTCTCACTGAAATATTTGATTTAAAATCTTTCAAGATCTCATTGAAAGTGTTTAGTCCCTGGAATAATTCAGGAATAATAATGACATCAGGAAAATTTAGCTTTAGCCCTTGATAATATTGTTCCAACAGAGATTCAAGCAACTCTTCTTTAAATACTAATTTTTCTCTTAAATCTAAAATGAAAGGACTTTTACTCGAGATTTTTCCGTCCCTTACATGTATAATAATTATTGCTACATATTTTTGTTCTTCATCTGAAAAAAAGCCTATAAGATCCTTATTTTCATTTCCATTAAGTAAGACATTTTGATTAGAGGTAGAACGATCAATTGCCTCTAATTTGTCCCGCCAAAATGCAGCAGATTCATAATTTTTTAGCTGAGCAGCCTTTTCCATCTTACTTTTCAATTCGCTTTTTAAAGCTTCGGTATCCCCCTTCAAGAATAAAGAAATTTGATTAACATTTTCTAAATAATCCTCTTTACTAATAGCATCAATACAAGGACCCGGACATAATTTCAATTGATAATAAAGGCATGGTCTATTGGATTTTTTAACTTTCTTTTTACAGGAACAATAGGGAAAAATTTTTCGTAAATCTCGTAATATTCGGGTTATTTCTTTTTTATCCGTATATGGTCCAAAAAATTTATTTTTTTGAGAATATTTCTCTGGTCCGCGGATGATTTGAATACGAGGATATTCTTCGGAAAAAAAAATGCATATCCAAGGATATGATTTAGAATCTCGCATCCTCACATTAAAACGCGGTAAATTTTTCTTTATTTGAATATTTTCAAGTATACTTGCTTCTTTTTCAGTCTGAGTGACTATATATTCGATTGAGTGAATTTGTTCAACCAAAAATTCTATTTTTTCTTTATAATAAATATCATTGTAGCTCGTCTTGAGAAAATATGATGAAACTCTTTTTTTCAAATTTATAGCTTTTCCCACATAAATGACTTTATTCAGTTTATCCTTAAAAAAATATACTCCTGGTTCCTCAGGTAGGCTTTTTCGCTGTAAATCTAAGTCCATCATTCTATTAATTGATATATCAGATAAAATCCAATTACTTGATAAGTCTATAATATTTTTTATATTAATAGAGATTAATAATTAATTGTTATAGAGAAAAAGTTTAATGAAAAATAGAAATTAATTCAATTCTGATTAAAAAGAATTAAGAGATGTATTCATGGTAAAAATTAGACTATGCCCAAAATGTAAAAAACCAACTTTACGTCCTGCTTTAAATATAAGTGGATGGCTTGCACCTGATATGTTTGAATGCAAGGAGTGCAATTATACGGGACGTTTTCATATAATTGTTGATTCTGAAGATTATAAGTTAGATGATGAAAATGATGAAAATTCACTTGATATAGAAAAAGAGGAATGACTTAAAATATCAAACTTTTTACTTTGTAATTATCATTAACTTAAAAAAAATCAAAGGAATATCTAAAAATGGATCAATTGAAAAAAGATGCCCTTAAGATTAAATCTCTTGAAATTCAAGGAGCAACTAATGTCGCTCTTAGTGCGATAGATTTTTTGAGTGATTATGCTAAACGCTTGAAATGCGTAAATGTTGATGATTGTTATGATAAATTAGTTTATGCAAAAAATGTTTTGATAAAAACACGAGATACAGAACCAGCCATGAGAAATGGATTGACATTTATCATTAATAAATTAAGAGACTGTTTAGAAGATATATGCGTGGCAGATGTTCCAACAAGTATTGAAAATTTTAAGACAATATATCATGACATGTTAATCAATTCAAGAAAAAAGATAGCTCAAATAGGAGCAAGAAGGATTCCCGATTTAGGAGGGAATAAAGAATTTGTTGTAATGACCCATTGCCATTCTTCATTAGTAACAGGAATACTTTTAGAAGCAAAACTACAAGGCAAGGAAAATTTTAAAGTTATTCAAACCGAAACACGACCACAATATCAAGGAAGAAAAACAGCTAAAGAATTGCTAGAAGCGGGCATAGATGTTATTCATGTAGTAGATAGCGCAATGAGGTGGGCTGTAAATACAATGGATGTAAACTTAATCTTGATTGGAGCAGATAGCATTACTTCAGAAGGAACTGTCCTTAATAAGATTGGTTCTCGACTGTTAGCTCTTGTTGCCCATGAAGAGCACGTTCCCTTCTATGTTGCATCACCTTTATTAAAATATAATCCTAAAACATCATTTGGGATATTGGAAAGAATAGAGATGAGAGAGGCAGAGGAGATTTGGGAAGATCAACATAAACACTTAAAAATTTTAAATCCGGCTTTTGAAACTGTTAGTCGGCGTTATATTGATGGCCTTATCACGGAAGCAGGAATATTTGCATCAAGTCATGTCCAAAATTATTTTGAAAAATTATACCCCGAATTGATTGAAATAGATTAGGTGGTTTATTTCCACTTTTCAATTGCTTGTTTGAGCTCAATATTAGTTTTTGCATGTTCTTCTAGAGTCATTCCATTTAAAACTGCATCTACTGCTTGCCGAATTGCCTTTGCTCCAGAAAGTGTACCTTTTGGATGACCGTGACATCCTCCACCAAATTGAAAAACCATATCATTTCCAAGAATTTTAATCAGATCAGGAACGTGTAAAGGACTCAACCCACCAGACGCAACGGGTAATATAGGTTTAAGTTCCCTCCAATCTTGATCAAGTAATGAAGTATCATTACCTTCAATCCTATTTTTAGTAATTTCCTGATTTATTTCTATCACTTCTTGTTTAGGTCCTTCCATCTTTCCAACAACGGTTCCCGTGTGAAGTTGGTCCATACCAATTAACCTCATTATCTTGGCAAGAGCTAACATCGTCATTCCATGAGTCTTATCTCGAGTAAATGCAGCGTGCATAGCCCTATGGGCATGAATTACCACATTTTTATCATTAAGGTAATCACGAATTTCCTGCAAAGCCGAAAATCCAACGGTTATGATATCCACCATGACATATTCTCCTCCACTATTAACCACAAAATCTGCTCTTTTTTTTATAACGCTTAATTTTGCTGTTATATTTGGCATATATATTTTTTTCTCACCGGTCTGATTTTCAACGAGATCTCTTATTTTTAGTGTTTCTTCAATTCTTTTCTCAAATTTATTGAAACTCATGCTAGTTAGATTCTCATCATCTTTAACGATATCCAACCCCCCGGTCCATGCATCACCACAGACTTTTGCATGCTCTTTCTCATTAAGTCCAACCTTGGGTTTTACGATAGTTCCAAGAAGGGGTCTTTTCATTATCTTTGTTAAATTTCTTATACCATCTATACCAAAATTCGGTCCCTTATAGGCATCGACAATATCTTTCGGAAAGGATACATCCAGTAATCTTAGTTTGTTTATTATTTTCATCCCATAGATGTTTCCAGCAATTGCACTTAAAATTTGAGACATGTTATCTGCTTCAAATAATTCTTTTGTATAAGCAATTTTCACTATGTTATTATCATTATTAATATGAAATACAGATGGTTTTAGTTGTTGAGCAATTTCTGCCGACATTGTAGAAATATCCGTCCAGGTTCCAATAGAACTCTCTTTAGCAATTTCTTCTGAGGCATGCTCTAGATTCTTGCATTCTGGAGATTTTTCTACGTAATACATGGCGATTAGATCGTCATGATTTGGTTCATAATTCAAATTAACATAATCAACCAATTTGGTCACCTTTCATCTTAAGTACTAATGGAATTACTAAAAAAAGATAATTCATAATAAGTAAAAAGAATATTCTAATTTATCTCTAGCATTTCTATCTTAAAATCATAAAAAATTTATAAGATAGACCTTTTTTTTTATTTGTGATGAAAAAATGAGTAAAAAAAGTAGTAACATTGTAATTATTGAAGCTAATGAATTAAATTATAAAAAAGGATTTAGTGGAAACGAACTCATTGAAGGATTAACGAGATTTTTGGCCGAAGCTTTACCAAAACTTAAAATTACTTTAAATGGCACTGATATCGAGATTGAAAAGCCAGAACGCCTGTCCAAGAGAGCAATAAAACTTAGAATTAAAAAATACTTGTATAAAAAGGGGATCGATAACGATTATAGAGCAATTGCACTCTTGAGTCCTGATAAAGAAGGGTATACCATTAAAGAAAAAAAAATTCTCGAATTAGCTTATTATTAACTTATTTCTTTTCAAAAATCTTTTATATATCTTTATACATTTAATTTACTTGTGTCATTAAAAGATAAAGTTCTCAAAATCGATTCCATTGAGGATATTTTACGTTGTGTCAATTTAGCTAGTTTATTAGAATTATCTGGACATCCAAAACCCGGGAACGTGCATCGTAATAAAGATTTTATTAATACTCGTTTCGAGCATTTTTTAGCGGGTATAGCGGCTATACAACCAAATTTTAAAGAATTCTGTGAAAGATCATTTCATGAACCAGATATTATAAAAGGAGATTACAGTAAAATCCAATTAGGATTATTTTTCAATAATGCTGCCGAACAAATGATGAAATGGCAAAATGGAGGGAACGTTTTATTAGGTCATATTCTGATATTAGGACCACTTTTAGCAGCAGCAACTATTTCTTTAAGAAGAAAAAAATTTTCATTTGATTTCTTCACAAATACCATACAAAAAGTTATTGAAGACAGCACAATTGAAGATACGATATCACTTTATCAAGCAATTAGAAAGTGTAATCCCGGGGGTTTGGGAGCAATAAATAAATATGATATTAATAATGATGAGGCGATTGCAGACCTCAAAAAGGATCACATGAATTTAAAAAAGATCTTTGATTTTTCGAAAGAAAATGATTTAATAAGCCTTGAGTATTCGACGGGATACAATATCATATTGAACGAAGGATTATCTTATTATTTTGAGGTTTTTGAGAAAACTAATAATATTAATACCGCAACAGTGAACTGTTTTTTAAAAATTTTATCTCAGCATCCAGATACCCTCATTAATAGAAAATCTGGATTTGAAGAAGCATTGAAGGTATCACAGTATGCCCAAAAAATCATTGATCTTGGGGGAATCATGTCAAAAAAAGGATTAAAAATGGCTTTGGAGTTAGACTCTCTATTACAGGCTCAAAATGGGAGGCTAAATCCCGGAACTACTGCAGATCTAATCGCAGGTGTTATTTTTTGCACTCTATTATTCGGATTAAGATATTGATAAAAAATACAAAAATTTTTAGAATGAAATTTTTCTATACTACCTAGAATTAATAATTCAAAGCAAAAGTGAATGAAAAATATGGTTGAATTTTGCGATGAATGTGGTGGGATGATGCTTCCTACGACTACCGGAATGGGAGTAGGGGAAACAAAAATTCTTAAGTGTAAATGTGGGTTTACTAAACCCCTCCTTGAAGAAGAAGATAAATATAAATTGAAAACTAAAATCGAACATTCATTAATGGAAGAAATTACTACAACTTCAGATATTTTAGACTGGAAAGAAAAAAACTTGAGAAGTACGATTAAAAATTTTAAATGTCGTAAATGCGGATATGACAAAGCCCAATTAGAAACGAGACAAACCCGAAGCGCAGATGAAGGGATGACTCATTTTATTATTTGCCTCCGATGTGGTACTATGAAAAAAATTGGAAGTTAGTTTAAAAGAAATCTATACTGTTTTAAAATGACAAAATATATCGATAAAAAAAGTAATAAATCATTCTTATTACATGTAAAAATTAAACCTAATTCTAGAAAGCAAGAAATCATAAAGGAAGAAGAACAACTCATAATTAGAGTTCGCTCCAAGGCACTTCAAAACAAGGCAAACAAGGAGTTATTAGGACTCTTGAGAAAAAAACTCAGAATTCCTACAAATCACCTAAAGATCTTGTCAGGTTTAAAATCATCAAATAAAATAATTGAAATAGAA
>CAZRIR010000088.1:0-8166 GCA_964600195.1 uncultured archaeon
ATAATTACTCAAAATAGGAAAGGATTAAACATTCTTAAGAAATATAACAAAACAATTCAAAAAATTAATCAATTGGAGAAAAATATAAAAGGAAACTCTTCAAATATTATTGATTTTATAGATTATGAAACACAAATAGAGAATTTAGAAAATAATCAAGAAAAATTGAATAAAGTTAATGATAATCTAAAAAAAGATCTATTCACACGTAATAAAACTATTGAAAGTCTTAATAAAATGATTAATGAGGTAAATGAATATCCTTCTAAAAGCTACATTCTTAACGAATTAAATAAATTAGGAATAAGATTTCATCAAGAAGTTAATATTTTAGATAAGGCTAAAAAGGAGATAAATAAAGTTCAAAACAATATAAATGAAAACTCTAAAAATTTAGCTTTAATGAGAATGAAAAAAGAAGAAAATCTAAAAAAAATTAACACATTAAAAGATGAATTGAATCAGGTTTCAAAAGAAATAAAAAAAATATCAAAAAAATACGGTTATGTTCAAATAGGAACTTTTATTGATTATTATCAAAACCATATTACAAAATTAAATCAATATTATGAAAATACAAAATCTCTACATAAACGATTAGAAATTTTAAATAATGATATCGGAAAGGTATTAGATGGAGAGAAACCAAAAAATAAAACACATTTAACAATTATAAATACGGAATTTGACCAAATATTCAAAAAAATTTACGATAGAAAAGAGTTTTTTGATTTTGTCTTTAAAGATTATTCAAAAATCAAAAGATTTGATATTGTTAATAAAAATTTAGTATTTGAGACACATTCGGGGTTAGAGGAAATACGTGATTTAGAAGAATTTTCAAGTGGTGAAAAGACTTATGCATATTGTAGATCCATAATATCAATGACAGCAGATGTAGCAAAACACAATATAGTAATTTTAGATGAATCTTATGCTTTATTAGATCAAGATCATAGTCAAAATTTATACCAATTTCAACAAGAAATGGTTCAGAAGAAAAATATCTCTAAATTCATTAATATTCTTCCTTTAAAAGGGAATTTAAAAGATCTAATTTCTATTGTAGAAAATAACCTTAATGAGGAAGAAAAAAAACCAAACTCTCCAATAACAACTTCTTTAAATTCTCAACTAAAAACGCTGAAAACTTTTCAAGATGAAATTTCTAATAAAGGTTATTATCAAGAAATACATTATCCACTAGAAAAACAAAGAGAATTAAACTTAAATTTTGGAGTTATGAATCTTTTACTTGTCAATCCTGATGTTGATGATTATATTGACTCTAAAGAAATATTTGAGGAAAAAAAATTAAAATTTTCTTTTGTATTAGATGGTTCTAATATCGCCAGAAATAATCAGAATTCTAAAAATGCCTCAATTCGTGATGTTATTAGATTACAAAAGAAATTACAGAATTTAGGTGTACCCGAAGAAAACATAATAATTATTTTTGGAGCAGGTTTAAGACATTATATCCCAGAACGGGATAAAATCCTTTATGAAAATTTACTTAAAAAAAGAAATGTTAATCAAGCACCAGCAGGAAAAAATGATGATTGGTTTATAATTAGTTATGCATTTGACCATAAATCTTATATTATAACTAATGATAGATATGGAGAATTTAGGGAAAAATATTCGGATTATGACCAATTTATTGAAAAGAATTCAATTCGTTATAGTATAATAAGGAACGATGTATATTTTGAGGAGGGATTTGAAGAAAAACTAAATAGAATAATAATTCAATGAAACTTTAATTATGAGTGATATATTATCTATTTTAACAGAATTTGGTCCCTGTTCACCCTTCGAGGTGCTGGAATATTTAAGATCAAATTTATTTTATCATAAGGGTAATTATACTTCAGAAGAATGGACTTATTCAAAAATTAGACATCAATTAGATAAATTAGTCCAAAATGATAAAAGAATTTTTAAATTTGAATGTAATAGCGGGTATAGAGTGCGATATGGTATAACTCGATTTAAATATTATTTATTGAGAGAACCGAGATATCTGAAGGTTAAAGGTTATATTAAGAGATGCATGTTCTGCGGTATGCCAATTTATATTGAAGAATCGAATGTTTTTCATTTTAAATATAAATGTAAACAGTATAATTTCCAAGATTATTATAAATTATTGAACATTGATGATTTCTGGGCAATAATTTCGCGTGATTATGTGTATGGAATATTAGATGATTTAAATTCTTCTGTTTTACGCTTACCTGGAAGTAATAAGAATAAATCTAATTATAAAACTTATTCAGAGTTATGGTTAATTAATACAATTGCTCGAAAAAAAGAGTTTATTGAATCAGATCGTCTTCTTCCTATAAAAGCTGAAGAATATATAGCATAATATAATGGATATTCTTTTTATGAATCAGGTTCTATTCTAAAATAATAAATTTAGATCTAAATGAGTTTTACATAGATTTCTCAATAATTAATGGGTCTTAATTGAAAATGTTCTACCAATTAAAATTAAATTTAAATATCCTAATTAAGATACTTTAATTATACTTTTTTGTAAATTATTGTATATTTGATGTTTAAAGATGAAAATTCTTCATACGGCTGATATTCACTTAAAAGAATATGAAGATGATAGGTGGAATGCTTTACTAGAACTCCTTAATATAGGAAATGAGAATGATGTTGAACTTTTTATTATATGTGGGGACCTATTTGATAATATTACTTTTGCAGAGCGTTTAAGACCGGAAATACGAACCATCTTTTCTCAAAATAAATTCAAGATTATTATATTGCCAGGAAATCATGATAAGGATTCGTTCAAAGGTGGAAGATATTTTGGAGATGATGTATCAGTGCTGGGAGAATTTGAAAAACCATATGAGTATGAAGATGTGAGGTTATGGGGATTTCCTTTTGAGCAAATTAAAGGACAAAAATTCCTAAATAAACTTCATCAGAATAAGAATAGATTTACAGATGATAAAATCAACATTTTACTTTATCATGGAGAATTAATTGATTCTTTTTTTAATAGGAATGACTTTGGAGATGAGGGTGAAGAAAGATATATGCCTGTTAAGTTGTCTTATTTTAGAGATTTAAATATTAAATACGTGCTTGCGGGGCACTTCCATTCAAAATTTGATGTTTGGGAGTTTGAAAATAACCAATATTTTGTCTATCCAGGATCTCCAATTTCTATAACAAAAAAAGAAACTGGAATTAGGAATGTAAATATCTTTAATTTAGGAGAGGCTCCTTCAGAATATCCTCTAAAAACACCATTCTATGATAACATTGTAATAAAATGTGATCCCTTTGAAGAGTCTAATCCAATAGACATTATTAAAGAAAAGCTTAATAATATTGACGAGAATTCAAGAATATCATTAACAATTAAAGGATATCTAAATAGTGATATAATTGGATTAAATGAAATAGAATTAAAATCTGAGATCCAAAAGATTATTCCCAATTCGTGTTATGAATCATTTTATGAATTTAAGGATGTAAATGAAATTCTTAATGATGAGTTATTTATAAAATTTAAGAAAAGGTTGGATGAAAAACCTTTTAGTCAAGATAAGAAGGAAAAAATGTGTGAATTAGTTATTAAAGGAATGATAGGATAAAAAAAATGAAAATTAAGGAGTTTTCCATCATAGAATATGGGCCATTGCCAGAAAGAGGTAAATTTATATTAGAAGACTTCAATTTATTTTATGGTAGTAATGAAAGTGGAAAAACCTTGACAATAGATGCCTTAATAAAGTTATTAATTGGCAAAAGTACTGATCAATTTAAAAATTTAGACCGTGTAGAAGGAAAACCAGAAGGATATGTTATTTTAAAAACCCATGATGATAAAAAATTAAAATTACATGGAAAAAAAAAAGTATCTAATGTCATTGAAATATCTTTAAACGACTTTTCTAACCTTTTTATCATTAGAAATAGTGATCTTGAATTATATAAAGAAGATGAGTTCTACAATTCTCTTACTGATCGTTTACTAGGTTTGAGAATAAATGATATAAATAAAATAATAAAAAGACTTATAGACATAGGGAAGCTTACAAGTTCTGCAAGACAATTCAGAAATATAGGCGATGAGAAATTTCTTGATAAAGTTAATGAAGCTGAAAGTTGTATAAAGGAAATCGATAATCTAATTGAAGATATTAAAGAAAGGGATTTTGATACACTTGAGGAAAAGCACGTTAATATTAATAGCCAAATTCAATTAAAAAAGCAAAAAATTCAAGCTTATGAAGAAGCTAGAAAAAGAGAAACCTACCAAAAAGGTATACATTCTTCAAATTCTTTAAAAAGATATGACGAAGAAATAGAGAAATTGAAATCTTTTAATGAGAATGATAAGGATTTGTGGAATAAGAAAGAAGATGATAACAATAACCTCATTGAAAAAAGAGAAAAGAAGCTTTTAAAATTAAGGGATTTAAAGGATAACCTAATAAAAACTCGAAATGAATTACATGAAAAAGAACTTGATTTTGAAAATCCAACAAAAATAAAAATTGCTATAGAAGAAAATTATAAACCAATAATTAAAGATTATGAAATGAAATTAGGAAGAGTAGCAAGTAAGGCAGAAAAAGTTAGATATTTTACATCTGTTTTTTATGTCTCTGCATTATTATTTGGGATATTCTTTTTTGCAGGAATGGTTAGTACATTAATATTAGGATATTTTTTAGCAATTCTTTTTGGAATTCTTAGTGTATTAATATTTTTCTATAAATTTCAATATATAAGGGATAAAGCACATTTAAAAGGAGTTAGTGAAAGATTAAAAGTTGAACTTGTTAAATATGGACTAAGTGGAGAAAATGTCAATGAAATTTCTCTGAAAATACAGAAATTTATAGATAATTTTAATATTAATCAAATCAATTTAAATGATTTAAAAAATTCAATAAAAAGGTTGGAAGAAAAAATTAATACTTTAGAATCTGAAGATATTCCAGAATTGAATAATGAATTAGATGAAATAAAAAATATAATAGAAAAAATAAAAGAAAAATCTAACACTCAGACATTAGAAGAGTATATTAGCAATTTTAAGATAAAAAAAGAATATATTAAGAAATCAGATGAAGAAAAAGCAATTTTAAAAAATATATTTGGTGTTGCTAACGAAACAGTAGTCGAAGAAAATCTTAGATTTTGGGAAGATGAAATTGAGAAGTTAGAGATATTTAAAGATAAATATGAAGAAATAAAATTTAATGAAGAAATGTTAACCCAATTGAATGAAGAAAAGGAGAAATTAAGTGATAAATTAGATCAGATTGAAACTAGGATGGATGAAATTAAAGCAAGACTATCTCAATTTGAAATAAAAGTAAATTATGTATTATCAATGGAAAAAAATCATCTTTATTGTAATACTTCAAATGATTTGAAAGAAATCCAAAGAATATTGATGAATTTCTTAAATCAAGCTAATGAAAAAAAGGATAATATTTTAGACATTATTGAAATTTGTAATGATATTGAATTAAGAGAAAAAGAAAAGATCTCAAAACTCTAAAGTAAAAAAAGCTCGATAATCGAACTTTTTAAAGAAATTACTAATGGTTTATATGAAGATATTATATTTAATATGGACTCAGGATATATTAAGGTTAAAAGATATGATGGCGAAGAAATTAATGTTGAAAATCTATCTGGTGGAACCTATGACCAACTATATTTTTGTATTCGTATTGCTTTAGGAGAAAAAATACTATACGAACATCCTGGCTTTTTTATATTAGATGATCCATTTATTAAATCAGATCCAATGAGGTTAAATAATCAAATAAACATGCTTAGAAAAATTTCAGACTACGGTTGGCAAATACTTTATTTTAGCAGTAAAAAAGAAATAAAAGAAGCCTTTAGCGAAGATATTAAATTTGGCAATATTAACTATATTGAATTAGAAGATTTATTCAGTAAAGGAGATTCTTTAGAAGAAAGTCTTCATTCTCATTGAATATTATTCATTTTTCATTCCCAAGATCTAAGTTAATATTTTTGATTTCTTTAAGATTTTCTATATATCTACTCTCAAGCTCCTTGTGGGCGTAAAAGAGCGCCTTTTTTAGACGTTCATTTTCCTCTTCATTTTCATATATCAAAATTATCACTCTGTCTTTCCTCAACCAATAATATAATTTCATGAATTCACTACACGATTGGTGCAAACTTTTATACTTAATTTTAAATTTACCTTAATAAAATCATAGAATTTTTCTTTATATATCTAAGTGGTTTATATAGTCTTATAAGAATCAAGATGATGTATATAGGGTAGATAAGGGTTTCGTTTAGGAGGTGCACAATCTGGGCTAATTTTTCATTTTAATTACCGCAACACTTAAATAGTTTTGTTAGTTTGAAGGAGACAATTTCCTAAACGTTATGATAAACTAAAAACTGGTAATAAGGCCAATTCTAACATTCCCATAATAATTTTCATTGAAGAAAAGATCAAAATTTCAATATCAAGAGGATTTAACATGATTAGTTGGAAATCTTGTTTTCCAATAATCTCATGGCCTTAGTTCCAAGCACTGTTTTTACTCCATAATCAATACAAAACGATTTTGCGGAAGAAATTGAGAAATTTTTACTTTTATCTTAAATCTTAAATATAAATAAGGTTAATATTTTTTACGACAAAGGTGATAATGATAAAGTTTGATGATAAAATTCCGATACATTCCATCGTGAGGAAGCCTTGCCCTCACTGTTATCATCTCTGTCCTTCCAAGGCTAAAAATTGTCCAAAATGTGGCGAGCCATTGGTGCCTTTAGAAAATACAGCAAGTAAAGAGAAAAATGTCGAGTTGATCGAGGAACGTTCCAATGAAAAAGTGTATATTAAACTCCTGGAGCAAAAAATTGGAAGGCGCATACCTCAAGTAAAAAATATTAAGCGAGGAAGTTTAGGATTTGTGATGGATGGAAAATCTATTCTTGGTCTTAGCTTGTATAATTGTAGATTAGAAAGCATTCCCCAAGAAATTTTTAATTTGGAAGCCATTAAAACGTTATATCTAAGACGAAATTGCATTAAGATCCTTCCTTCCATGATAGGATTCTTAAACAATATTGAAGAATTGATTTTAAGCATCAATGAAATTGAAACCGTTCCACAATCGATTGGGTTATTAAATGAACTAAAAGTGCTCATGCTTGATTCTAATAAAATAAGAAGCTTGCCAGAAACAATTTGTTCATTAAAAAAACTCGAAAAACTACACTTGGCAAATAATCAACTAAGAGAACTTCCAACTAATTTAATAGATTTACCGAGTTTGGAAACATTAGATGTGAGAGGAAATCTATTATTAAAAATTCCCACCTTGCTTAAAAAATCTAATAAACACCATAAAAAAGTGATAAAGCAATCATCATTAGATGAATATCTATAATGATTTTATTGCTGATGAAAGCAAAAATATACTTTTTCTGATATTTATTGTGAAATGATTATTCATCATAAAATTCTTCATGAAAAACGTTTTCATTTTCGCCTCTTTCGTCATTTTCATCGTGTTTTTTATTCCAGTCATCGTCCTCTTCCTTGGTTTCATTTTCTTCACGATTCATGTTCATCTCATTCCATTCATCCGTTTTCAAATTTGTATTATTTTTTTTCTTTTTCATGATTTTATCTTCTAAATATTTTTTTTAAGATATAATTCAAATAAAGCAAATAAAGTTAAGTTTATATGTATATTTCTCGCTTTAATCCTCATTTTTAATACCATTTTGTTTTATGAGTGAATTTTGTAATAAAATGTGTTTAAAATCTTTTTTTAGAAATCCTCATTCTAAGAAACGAAGGAAAAGCTTGAAAATTAAGATAATTTGGTAAAAAAGTATTCTCAAAAATTTCAAATAATTCTTTTGCCAAGTAGACTTTTTGATTGGTATAATTTCGGATTTATAAATTTCATATTAAATTAATTAACTTTTTTATCAATCAAAAAATAAAATTTTGAAATCTATTTTTAAAGAATTTAAAATAATTATATGAGCTTGATATAGAAAATTATCTTAGTTTTCTCTTTTATCCATTTCATCCCACCACCAAGCAAATTCTTCAGGAAACCTTTTAGAATTTTCTTCAAACCAGTTTGAAATTTTCATTCCATC
>CAZRIR010000089.1:0-8121 GCA_964600195.1 uncultured archaeon
ATTATTGAAGGATTTAAATATAAGTTTTTTATTTATTGATATCATGGTAAGTCTGATATTTATTGGAATGATTTTTGAAACATTTATAGTTGCTAAACATTAAACAAAAATAATCATTAATAATTATCTTTTTAATAGGTAATTATGGCAAAAATGCATCAATTTTTCGGTACAAATCACCAATTAGAACAATTATTTTTTTAAGTTCATAACCTCTTTTTTGATAGTTCTTTATTAGGGTTTCGATCTGATCTTCATCAATTCTTGAGAGGAGTAATACCGCACCAATGCATTTTCCCCCTTCTTTTTTTATTAATTCAGGATGATAACTCCCATCCTTGATTTGTTTCCACTCTCGTGAATATCCTTCAATTAATGCTGGTGACCATGGAATGGATGCTCTTACTAATTTAGTCAACATGTCAGATTTCATGTATTTATCCCATATGAATATCAATCGTTTTTCGTCAATTTCTTTTGGACTTATTTCTTGAGTGGGCACATGAACCACTGAAGTTGCATAAGGTTGCCAAAATCCAAACCAACACATCGTTAATTCATTCTCAGTCATAAATTAAATTCACCTTTAATTTCAAAATAGCTTAAGATTCAGTAAAATAATTAGAGAAAATAATTTAAAATTTCTGTTTAAAAACTATAAAATAAAAAAAAAAAGAGAAAATCAAGTTAAATATTCAGTAATTTAATTCTTCTCCTAATGCAATTCTCGCTAAATCACTTAGAAAATAGGATTTCATTCCTTTTGCAGAAACTTTCCTTTCTAAGGCATCTTTACATGCAGGACAATTAAAAATGCATACTTCCGCACCATGTTGAACCATGTCATCAACATTCTTGTTTTGAGTTGGCCTTACTAACTTCTTTTTACCCTTAAGTGGAAAAGAAGCGGCGCAACATAAAGCATTTTCCCTATCATATTTACGAGAGACCCTTTCTACCCCAATTAATTCACAAATCTTATCAACCCATTCATCAGTTTCAGGTATGTATCTATTTGAACAATTTCTCTGGTAGGCCGCTTTAACATTCAGTTTAGAAATCTCAGATTCATGATCTTTCAGGTAATTATAAACGTATTCAAGAACATGTATTGGTCGAAAAGGTTGCTCGATATTATTCCTTTGGCAATAAGATGTATATAATCCATAACATTCATCATGCCAACAAATCACTTCGGTGTCCTTTTTAACCCCCGCTTTCTTAAAATTCTCTATAACTATAGGAACTCTTTCTTTTATGACTGAAGGTTTTGCTAAATGTTGATACATTAAATTACAAAAATAATCCCGACCAGCAAGGGACTGTAAATTATCAAACATGGGTCCGGACATTTCCTTTGAATTCATTTTTGGAAATACACATTTATTTAGGACTGGTTTAGTTGGATCAATTTCAGTTATCCTCAGTTCATCGTGTGGTTTATACATGTCTATTGTATTTTGAACGACAGCAGGATTGCATTCTAAAGAATTATATTTTTCTTGTAAGGCATTTATAAGATCAAATGGATGGGCTCCATAAGGACAATATTCATCACAACCAAAACATCCTACGCATTCACTTAAAACTTTAGAATCGCTCTCCTCATTTATTAGTTTGTTTATCTCTTTTCTTGCCTCCTCCTCGTTATTGAAATCAATATACTGACAACGAGTTAAACAATCTATATTTTCACATGTTAAACAATTTGATTTGTTAAAGATGATTTCCACCTCATTTTTTTCAACAATTTCATAATCTAATTCATCTATTAATTCAATTAAATCAAGTATTTTAAATTTCAGATTATATTTGAGATTTGCATCGTTTAAATTGGTCTTACAAAAAGGACAGGTAGATACTATCACTGATGCACCTGTTTGTTCTGCTTCTTGTAGGCGCTCTTTAGAAATATCTAATGACCAATCAGGATTTCCTATTTTTACCCCTCCTCCTGCTCCGCAACACCATGCATTTTCTCTATTTCTTTTCATTTCAATAAATGAAATTCTAGGTATCTGATTTAAAACCTCTCGTGGGGGTTCATAAAAATTAGAATGTCTTCCTAGATGACACGGATCATGATATGTAATTTTGGTTGGATATTCTGATTTAAAAACTATTCTTTTATCTTTCAAATATTTTAAAATTAATTCTGAAGTATGATAAATTCCTAGATCATGCTCAATACCTTGTTTAAAGAAGTCCTGTTTTAAAGTTCTATAACATCCCGCACAAGATGTAATGACTTTTGATGCTCCAACCTTTTTAATCTCTTGAATGTTATAATTCATGAATTCTTTAACTGGATCAAGCTGACCTGTTCTAATCAAGGGACTCATGCAGCAATGCTCATCAATTAGAGTAAAATTGATTCCTGATTTTTTTAAAAATCTTAGCGTCGCGTCTCTTAGTTGTTGCTGTCTATAGTTTGAAGTACATCCGATAAAATAAACCCATTCTGCTTCATTAGGAAGCCCGTATTTTTCTTTTAATTTGACATTATCTGAATTGATGTTTCCATAAGGATTAAAATGTTTTGGATCGATGGTTCTTTCCAACAAATAAGTCTGATTTTCAGGGCAAAATCCATTCAATACGGCCTCTTTACGCCCCATTTCTATGAAATCAACTAAAAAATGATTAAATTTATCAAACCTACAATTTTGCATGCAATTACCGCAAGTCGTACAAGAATAGATGATATTAGCAGCATTAGGACTCCATTGAAGTTCATTATTGATTAATCCATAGATTAACCATAAACGACCACCTGTACTATATGACTCAAAGCGATGTTCTTTATAACTTGGACAATTAATCTCCGAAAAATCATGGGTATACTTACAATATCCACATCGAAAACACCTATGTATGATATCCTTCCAATCTGTAATTTTAACTGTTGCCATTTATGATACCTCCCAATTTCCGGGATTCATTATTCCATTTGGATCTAGTGTTTGTTTTATTTTTTTTAAAAGTGATTTATAGCTGAGACTCATTTTCTCCAAAATTAATTTTTGTCCATCCGCTTCTGACTTCCATGGTATGCCTCCTAGATCTAAGGCAAGTTTATTTGTTTCATGAAGTGCATTCCGAGCATTCTCCACGTCTTTTTCATCTGCTCTATTAAATGGATAAGTAAAAAAAACCACCACAGTATGCGTTCCACTCATGAGCCTTGACCCAATTGTTGGAACTATATCATACTTTTTTGAAATTTCCGCTCCCTTTAAATAAGCCTCTGGGACATTTTCTAAAGGAATAAAAGCACCAACATATTCAAAGCCTCCTCCCTTTCTAAAATCGGCAGCCGTAGCAGCAAATAAAGGTTTTTTCATGTATTCTTCATGTAATTTTTCAGGTGCTTTCATGAACCGACATTTATTTTTACGATAGATTTTTTTTAATACTTTAACTTGTCTCTGAATATCTTCTTCGGAATCTCCTGTAATGTAGGTCATTAAAAAAATATATCCTTTCATCCATTCAGGTTTATCTTGCATGCCTAATAAAATATCTTCGGCCATGTGTGCTTCTGTTATTTTTAGTAAAAGTGGTGGAATGTCATGGACATCTTTTAGCAAGCCAAACACAATGTCTCGGAATTTAGGTTTCGGATATAATTTAATTGATAATTTGGTTATAACTCCAAAAGTTCCAAAAGAACTGGTAAATAATCCAATAAAATCAGGTATGGGCCCTCTTGTAAACCAATAATTTGAGAGTGCGGATGATCCTAAATTACATATTTCTCCCGTAGGTAAAATAATTTCTAATCCATTGATCATTGAACCATGATCGCCATGTCTCTGGGAAAGGTATCCAGAACCATGAATTAACACATTTCCTGCAATAGTAGCGGAAGGTGGAGCGTCTGGAACAGGCGGTTCTAGTTTAGGATGATGTTTCTTTAAATACGATAACATTTTTCCGCTGGTCACGCCTGCTTCAATGACGGCATAACGACTTGATTCGTTTATTTCTAAAATTTTATCCATTCTTTTCATATCAAGAACTATGCCACCTTGAAGTGGAACTACTAATGCACTAAGGGTCAATCCTCCACCCATCGGAATAATGGGTATTCTCTTTTGATTCGCTAATTTTATAACTCTTTGAACTTGTTCTTTCGAGCTAGGCATGACAACAAAATCGACGGGCCTTGGTAAGGATGCACCTGAGTCCATTGAATAGATATATAATTCTTCTTGTTTATTTGACACATATTCTTCCCCTACAATCTCGCTTAGTTTTTCTAGAATGTTATTTTTTTCCATTTTTCAATCCCATATACAGATTATCCCTATGAAATAAATTTCCCATAATTAATCATTTTTTATAATGAAATTTAACTCTTTTCATGATATTACTAAAGTAAATCTAATTGATTTAATTTTCCTAATAACTGAAATACATTTCATAAATTAAAATAAAAGTTATTTAAATTAAGAATTTTTGTCTGATTCTAAAAATTATTAGACAAAATTTTCTCAATAATTATTGTCATAAAAATCTAGAATATTTTTTCAATTTATATTATATAGGTTAAATATCTCTTGAAAAAACCGAAGGTTTTTATATATCTAAATGGATTTATAATTAATTTAAACCATAATTTGTATTCGAATAAAAAATGAGCTCTGGGACTACATATAAGGCATTAGATGTTACAGTTAAAAAAATTCTGGTTGATTTAAAAAATAATTGGGAAAAAAAGAATGATTTTCAAAAAATCAATATTGAACATGGTTTTAAAAAGAATTTAAAATATATGATCAAACCTAATAATATTGAACCAAATAAAGACAATTGTTTTGAAATCATTAGGAAAATTAATTGTTTTTTATCTGAGACTTCTCATTTGAGCAATCAACAAAAATTAGATTATTGTAACATCGAACGATATTTTATGAAACTATATCTAAATGAATTTACGAAAAGTGAATAAATTAGTGGTCTAAATGCAATTTGTCCCTAATGAATAATACATCTTGAATCTATAATTTTCAAGATCATATGAGTGATAGCATTCAGGAATAAAATATTAGTATCCTCTGAAAATTCAATAAAAATACCTCCATTTTGCTCTGCCGATATGGTTAGTTCATCCATATCTAATTGATCATTGATTTTACCTTTGTTAACCCCAATGAGAACATAAGGTATTTCTCTCCCTAAGATTGATCGTATTTCTTGAATTTGAGAATTCGTCCTTTCATAACTCTCTAGATCAGATAAATCAAAAGCAATTACGACTCCCGTTGCGCCCCTGTAAAGTGATTTTCTGAAGAACTTGAATATTTCCTTCTCAGATATATCCCAAAAACAAAGTGTTGCGATTTCCCCATCTAATATTTCGATATTTTTTATAAAAACATTAACTCCCAGATTGTTGCGGTAGTTCCTTTCGAATGATGTCTCAATAAGTTCTTGAAATGAGTGTGTATTTCCATCAAATCCTCGTTGGTTGATAAAAATAAGCTTAAATTTAAAAGATGGCATAGAACTTTAAGATTTAAAGATATTCTGATCAATTATTTTATAGTCTTACTACTATTTAAACTATATACACTTTATTTAAATAATTGATGATTATATCATGATCTATATTTTTATTTGATAGAAATAGAATGAGAAATAAGTCGAAAATAACTCAATAAAGATTATATTGGTTAGATTATAATGGATATATTTTTACCTTTGTTTAATAATTAGGGGGAATTATTAATTATTTTTGACTTTATTATTTCTCATTAAAAGATATGACTAATATCATATTTAAACCTATCATTTGAAGATCGATAGAATCTTAAAAATAAAAAAAAAATTAGATTTTTTTTATCGAAATTTAATTAGAAGATACAATCCCGTTTCCATGAACCAAACAAGGAGAGCAATTATCGCAATCCATTCCCAGATTTTAAGATTAGTATACAACGCGGGATCTAATTCAGCAACTATGGTCACAATATTAAATCCATTAGTCATGAGCTCGGGAATAAATTGAACAAGAAATATCAAAAACATCAAACCTGCTGTTAATCCCACGAATGCTTGAATATTCGAGAATTCTTTATTATAAAGCATTAGAACACTAAACCAAAATACCATCAACGCAGCAGAAATGAAAAACGTAGTTGCAGAGAGCGCATGGTATAGGGGATAATCACGCATATTGAAAATAGTAAGGATTAGTCCACCTATAATAGTTCCAATTCCAAATACGATTGGAAGAATGAAGATGGTTTTTTGATTTTGATTCCCTGGAAGCATTAATCTAATTAAATCAAAAAAGAAGGGTATTGCAAATAGAATTGTTAACAACATTCCAGCAATAAAAATGAATTGAGCTCCATTCCTAGCTGCTCCTAAATTTGAAACCCATATTGTGCCAATGGTTACTGGACCATCCCCCATTAAGTTATAAATCCACGTACCAACAGTTAGCATGTATATTAAGACAATTCCTACTAAAACTCCGAAATAACCCCCTTTATATTTATCTAAAAAATTTTCGGTTCTTTCATTAATGAAGATCTTTAGAATACTATCCATCATTTTTTCTTTCACTTTTTTTTAGTTTGAAAAAAAATTAATAATATTAAATGAGATGTTTTCAAATATAAATATTGAATTTAAAGTATAATTTTTGTTTTGAATTGAATATGATTGAAATTGAAAAAATTTATAATGGTATGTGTATTGTTTTAGCTCTATTAGTAATTGGAGAAGCTTTAGCTCTGATTATTGGCATGAATCTATCAGGTTCAGAAGGAAAAGAATGGTTATCACTTAAAAACAGTTTTCTATTAATAATTGATATTATTATGGGATTATTGGCCTTTATTTTTATTTTAATAGATTCTAAAAGAAAATTTTCAATACTTGTAATTGTCATTCTGACTATAATCTGTGCTACACATTTTTACAGGGAAATAGAATATTTCCTAAATGTCTCAAATAAATTTTGCATAAATCTCCCTCTATTTATATTTAATAGTCTAAAATTAACATTAGCACTGATATGCATTATTTTTGGACTGTATATATTCAATATAGAGTAAATTAGTGAAAGTCTTATAGATAATTAACAGAATCATTTATAGTTCGCTTTCTTAGAAAAACCAATGAATATGATTGTAAATACGAGTAAATCTAAAAGTTCAGCAATAGAAATCATGTAAGGATTTTCACCAAAAATTATTTGTAATATTGGTCTAATCGTTTGTGATAACAATAAAATGCAGAATCCAACGGTCAATATAAAAGAGTTCACTTCAGCTAGCTTTTTTCTTTGATATGTAAACCAAAATAACCATATGATAATTAATAACGATGGAATCAATACGATTGGATAAAATGAACCTACCGTCTTCAAATCAGGAGCAAGGATTCCCATTAATATTTCCCCTCCCAAGATAATCATTATTATTCTTCTCCGTAACTTATCGCGATAATTTTCATTCTGCAATTTTATTCGTTTTTCATTCATAGAACGGTAAAATAACAGCATTCCAATGCTAAGAAAGATCATGGGAACCAAATAAAATGCTAATAAGATAAATCTACTTTTGGAAATGAATAATGATTGAGTAGGATTGCTGTAATATAAAAAATCCACGAAGAGGTCAAAAAGTTTTCCAAAAATCAATCCTAAAAAAAACATTCCGAAGAGGAAGGGAATATCATCAAGAAATTGTTTCTCTGCCTTAAACCACTTTTTGAACATGTTATGGGTCATCAAGGAAAGAACAATAATTCGTATAAAAATGATGCTTACTACTGCTATAGAACCTGGGAAGTAATGATAGAAACTTTCAATAATCATTGAAAGATTTAAAATATAAAGGGAGGAAATTGAAATAAGCCCCATTATAATTCCGCAATTTAATAAAATTTTCATTGTTTTTGAATTGACCATAGAAGAAATTCATAACCTAAGTTCTTAAAGTGAACTGAAAATCTTTGTAATATTCAACTATTTTCATTTTAAAGAAAAAGCTATAAAATGGGGTCTTATTCCTAAAAAATAATAAAAATAAGAACTATCTATCTTTTCTATTATTATTTATAACGCATTATATAATTTAGTATAATTGCATCGGGATTGAATTT